>NZ_CEZPJD010000405.1:0-6931 GCF_983059655.1 Okeania sp. | reverse complement strand
CTGCACCTAAATCAATATAAAAATCAACAAATCCTAGATCGATACGATAAGGGTCTTCAATAATTAATAATTAATAATTAATAATTACCTTTCCTTGAAAAGAAGAGGATTGGCTAAAAGGAAATTTTTTTCTTGTTTCTCCTTTAAAGGAGAGCCTTCAAACCTTAATTATTCGGTGAGTTATTATCCAACCCTGATTCTCAAGAGCAGTTTTAACAAGCTGATGAAAAATATCTTTTGCAGGAATTCCCAGCAATTTCCTCAAAGTTTAAGTACCTATGCAAAATTAATTTAACATTTTTTTGTTGGGTTGCACTGGCGCTTAACCCAACCTACAATATAATAAATTATTAAATTAATTATCAAAATAATTGGGTCTAAAACCCTGCCTTTTAAGGTGAAATATTTTTGGAGCGTTGCTCAAATCCACGTTACAAAAATAACTTCTGACTTCTGACTTCTAACTTCTGACTTCATTAAAACTATGTCGGTGCAAAACCAAACAAAACTTAATCAACCATCTTTAGAAAAACATCTAAAAAATTACTTTGGTTATGATTCATTTCGCCCAGGGCAAAAACAAATTATTGAAACAGCACTTCAACAAAAAGATATGCTAATTGTTATGCCTACTGGTGGAGGAAAATCTTTATGTTTTCAATTACCAGCATTACTCAAACCAGGCTTAACAATAGTAGTATCTCCTCTCATTTCTTTGATGCAAGACCAAGTAGCAAGTTTACAAGATAATGGTATTGCTGCGACATTTTTAAATAGCAGTCTTGGAATGACAGAAACTCGCAAACGAGAAACAGATATTATGCAGGGCAAAATCAAGCTTTTATATGTTGCTCCAGAGAGATTATTGTCAGAGAGATTTTTACCATTTCTAGAGTTAATTAATGCTCAACAAGGTATCTCTACTTTTGCCATAGATGAAGCTCACTGTGTTTCAGAGTGGGGTCATGATTTTCGCCCGGAATATCGACAGTTACAAATGTTACGAGAAAGTTATCCAGATGTGCCGATGATGGCTTTAACTGCCACAGCAACAAAACGAGTCCGGGGAGATATTATTGCTCAATTAAATTTACAACAACCTTATATTCATATTGCTAGTTTTTTCCGTTCAAATTTATATTATGAAGTCCGCCAAAAAAGTAGTGCTAAAAATACTTTTGCTGAAACATTGCAGATAATTAGAAAAATTGGTGGTTCTGGAATAGTCTATTGTAATAGTCGAAAAAAAGTTGATGAAATTGCTTATAAATTACGACAAAATCGTGTATCTGCATTACCTTATCATGCTGGAATGGATGATGAGGAAAGAGCTATTAATCAAACTAAATTTATCCGAGATGATATTGATGTAATCGTGGCAACTGTGGCTTTTGGTATGGGTATTAATAAGCCAGATGTTAGATTTGTAATTCATTACGATCTGCCTAAAAATATCGAGAGTTATTATCAAGAAACTGGGAGAGCAGGTCGAGATGGAGAACCTGCTAAATGTACTCTATTTTTTAGTTATGGCGATAAGAAAAGTATTGAATATTTAATCGCTCAAAAAGTTGATGAACAAGAACAAAGAATTGGTTATCAACAGTTAAGAAGAATTCTTGATTATGCTGATGCTACTGAATGTCGCCACCGCATTTTATTAGGCTATTTTGGTGAAGATTTGCCCGAAAATTGTGGAAACTGTGATAATTGTAAATATCCCAAACCAATAGAAGATTGGACGATTGAAGCAATGAAGTTTTTGTCTTGTGTGGCGAGAACTAAAGAACGGTTTGGGATGACTCATATTATTGATGTTTTAAGAGGTTCTAAAAGTCAGAAAGTTTTAGATAAAAAACATGACCAACTTTCTACTTATGCTATTGGTAAAGATAGAAGTACTGATGAATGGAAACACTTAGCAAAATCTCTCTTACATCAAGGTTTAATGGAAGAAACAACTGATGGTTATTCGGTGTTGAAACTTAATCAAAATAGTTGGGATGTAATGGGGCGAAGAAAAAAGGTAGAAATTGCCATAGAAAAGAAACGTAAAATCGAAAAAACTACTACTTCTTTAGCCGCAGATGAACAACGATTATTTGAAGAATTGCGGGCATTACGGAAACGAATTGCTGATGAACAAATGGTAGCTCCTTATGTGGTATTTCCAGATACAACTTTACAACAAATGGCACAGAAACGACCTCAAACTTTAGATGAATTTATGAATATTTCTGGAGTAGGTAGTCGGAAACAAGAGAAGTATGGCAAAAAGTTTATTCAAGCTATTAGAAATTATTGTGCCGAGAATGGTTTACCTAGTAATTCAGAACCTATTCGAGAATTAGCAAAAGTTGTAGATAATGTTCCTTCTTTTACTCAAATAGAAACATTAGAATTGCATAAACAAGGATTAAGTATTGATGCTATTGCTAATCAAAGAGGAATAAGTTCTGGTACTGTTACTGGTCATTTAGCCGAATTAATAGAAAAAGAGCAACCAGTAGATATTGATAAATTAGTAACACCCGAACATCAGGAAAAAATTATTGCTGCAATAGAAGAAGTAGGAGATGGAGCATTAAAACCTATTTATGAATATTTACAAGAACGTTATAATTATAATGAAATTAAATTAGTTAGAGCATATTGGCGGAGCGATCGCTTAGATTTTTAGTATAGCGCTGCGCGCAGGCAACAGGCAACAGGCAACAGGCAACAGGGGGAATAAAAAGTTGATAATATGAGGCTTTTAGCTATTGGACAGTTCCTGAAATTTGTAAATATGCCAGCGCACATTGCTATAATTCAGGACTTACGCATGAACGCTATTGGTAGGGTGTGTTAGCGGTAGCGTAACGCACAAAGCCCTATATTTATTGTCAGTGTGTAAGTCCTAAAAAGTTCCATCTGAGCGTCATTGCCAAATCTTTATAGCTCTCCCCATCTCCCCACCCTCCTTACACTCTACCCCCTATTCCCCACTACCCAACGCCGAAATAATTCCACTGCAAACCGCAAATTTCCCTCGGTTTCCATAATGACATCGTGGCGAGCAAGAGTTTCAAGAGCATCATTTAATATACTTTCTTCTAAACCTGTAATTTCCTGGATAGTGGCACGACTACAACCTTCTGGATAGTCAGCTAAAGCTCTAAGAATATCTTGCTGTCCCGGTGCATCTTGAGCCGCTTGACCCCAAACTCCTGTGAAATAATAACGCCCATTCTGGAATAGTTCATTTTGACGAATAATGGCTTCCACATCTGCAACGGTAAAAACTGACTCTCGTGGTTTTCCCTGCTCAAACATTTGGTCGTTGTAGCGACGGACGAGTAAAAATCCCAGTAGTTGTACTAGGTAGGGTTGTCCGAATGTTAGGTCGTAAATGCGGTCCATTGCTTCTGGTTCGTAGGTGAGCAGGAAGTCTGGGTTTGGGTTGGCAAGGAGTTGTCTGGTTGTTGCTCTATTCAAAAAACCGACACGGATGGGAATTACGCTGGCAAAAAATGGCTGAAAGTAATCTTCTGTCATTTCTTCAAGAGTATGCAAACCGGCGAAGGCAAAGGCAATTTTCGGACTCATCTGCACGAACCCCCGTAATACTTTCATAAAGTTAGGGGGGAGTTGTTGTGCCTTAATTAGATTTTCTATTTCTTCAAATTCATCGAGGGCAATAATTAAGCCTTTGTTCTCTAATTTTTGAATTGCCTGTTTTAAGTAGAGTTTAAAGGTTCGTTGGGGAAGTCTCAGGAGTTTGTCTATGTCCGGTGGGGGAAGGTTAATAGCATCTGAAATTTCATCACTAATTGCTAAAAATACTTCACCCATTCCCTCGGAAATACCTCCTAAACCTTGGAGGTTGACATAAACAACTTGAACATTTGCACCAGAAGATTTGGCAACATTCCGTAGAATTGATGTTTTTCCCATGCGACGATGACCGTAGAGAACAACTGACTGCTTGTGAGAATTTCTAACCCACAGTTCCTCAAGCTTTCTCATAGTATCTTCCCTACCTACAAATAAGTCACCCTCTACTGGATCGCCAATGACATAGGGATTTTCTATAGGTTTAGTAATAGATGTATCTCCGGTCTTTTTGGCAATGCTGTCTAAAGCTTTTTTCCAATTTTGAGCAATATCGACAATTAAATCTTGTTCTGCTTGAGGAAGTCTATCGGCATTATCTAGGATTTCTGTTAATTGACCTATAGCTGTGACAAGGGCAAATACACGAGCTGCTCTTGAGGTTGCTTTTACAACAAGTTGCGTATTTTCAACAACGCGACACAAACCCTTGAGTATTTCCCAGGTGGTAGGGCGTAGATGAGGTTTGGGTGGAAAGTTGGGAATTTGTATTTCGGCAATCATAATAGGATATTCTGCTGCTCGAAATTGAGTTAGGGCTTGAGCTAGTAGAAACATTTCCTCGCCGTAGTCCAGAGAGCGTACTTTCTCAAATGCTGCTGTTGCTTCTTCGGGTTCTTTTTCGTGGAGATGGCAGAAACCTGCAACTATTGAACGGGATGGAGTGTCTAAGCGAGTCGGTGCTGATAAGACTGCGAACTCTTTTGCTAGAGATGCAGAGGCAAATTTTACAAGTTTCCAATCATAGGGATTTTCTGCTAGCTGAGAAATTTGATAAATTATGTATTCTGGGGGAATTTCTGCTAGCACCTGATTAATAGCGTTAACTACCGGAATAAACTGTAGGCTATATCTTAAAAGTTGATCGATGTTTTCTAGACCTAGTTGCCAATCTTTTCTCAACCAAAATTTTAAGCGAGTTGTTAGTAAGGGTAAAGGAATAGGGGTGATTCTAGGTAAGAGAAAATTACTCTGAATTGAGATTAAGTTGAGTGGTACGCCAATTAACCAGTTTTCTGGATGCAAAATCGCCACGCCTCCCGCCATGCTTCCCGCCATGCCGACCGCCACGCCTCCCGCCACGCCTCCCGCCATGCCGACCACCACGCCGACCACCACGCCCCACGCCACGCCCCACACCACGCCCCACACCACGCCAGACCAATCAATCGTAAAGCCTATTTGCTCCAGCAATATACAAAATAAGCAGAGAACACAAACAGTCAAAATCAATCCCTGAAAGCATAATTTCAACTGGTTAGGATGCTGACGCAGAAATTCTAGCCTGCTTTGCCAGGTTTTTTGTTCCGCGAAACCTTCTCCCCCCCCATAATTTTCCACATACCACCGCAACGCCTGTGGAAAGAAAAACACCCAATACAATAGCCGCAAATAATCCAAAGGATTCCAAATAGAGAGAGGACGCTTCAATTGTGGTGCTAGATCCAGACGGGGAACAGAATCACTATTTTTTTTCATCTTAAAAACATTAATAATTGAAATGTTGTAGGGTCAAATGGCCATTTGCTAACGCAAAGCTGCCGCTAACGCCCCTACTTTCAGGTTTCCAAAATTCCCACAAGTAAATCAACTAATGAATGCTTACTATAATTTCATTAATTTTCTTGTCCAAATCTAGCTAATAATTCGTCACGAGATAAGTTAGATAACTGTAAAATTAGCCTGTTCAAATCTTCTTTTGGCAACTCCATAATCTGTTCAATAATTACCTCTAGCTGGTTATCTAATTGGCCAAAGCGAAATACAAGTAAGTTTTCGAGCATTTGTTGTACACCTTGTTGTACTCCTCGTTGGACTCCCGACTGAGTAGCCTCTTCTAAACGTTGGGAAAAAAGTGGTGATAATTTAATCAATTTTCTCCTCCAAATCTAGCTAATAGTTCGTCACGAGATAAACTAGGTAACTGTAAAATTAGCCTGGAATAATCTTCTTTTGGCAACTCCATAATCTGTTGAATAATTACCTCTAGTTGGCTATCCAATTCTCCAAAGCGAAACACAAGTAAGCTTTCGAGCATTTCTCGACGTTCTTCTTGTCTTCCTTCTTGTCTTCCCGACTGAGTCGCCTCTTCTAAACGTTGGGAAAAAAGTGGTGATAATCTCATAATTAACTCCCTATCTTCTGGATCTTTATCTGGATTTACTTCTATATTACTCAGCAAATCTGCTAATAACAATAAAGCATTTTCACGATGGATATTATCTTTGGGTAATGCTTCTAATTCATCAATGGCTTGAGACTGAACTTTGTCCTTACCTAATATTCTCAGCCACATGGTTTCTGGAGTTTTTGGTAATTGATGAATCACTACTATTGCTGTGCGGAAATATTCTCCTAAAAAGTAAATTCCCGAACACCAGTTTTCTTCATCTAAAGTAGCTCTAAATCCATCTAATATTTTCTGAGAAGCTGTAGGAGTTAATATCCATAATTTCGGATAATCATCCATAGAAATACGAGTTTTATTTCGGTTAGCTTCCCGTTTAATTTCTCCTTTAACTTCCAGTAATTTGAGAAGACAACTATCAATTTCATCAGGGGTTACAGGATTACGATAAGGTTCAAATAAAGCTGAAGTTGTAGCCAAGCGACCTAATAATCCTAATTCTTGTGGATTTCCTTGAAGTTGTGGTTGGGGTGAAAACCAAACATCTATTTGTCGGACCTCTCCTCGAACTTCACGGGGTGCTTTTACTTCCCCAATACTTGATAGTAATTCTTCTAAATATTGTTTGGCAAATTGGTCGTGGGGAAATATAGTCATTTTTGTTATTATAGGAGAGAATAGGGAATAAAGAACAGTTGGAACTATACCTCATAGATTAAAGAAATACGTCGTTGCTGATTCTGGGTATGATTTTGCCCCCCGAGCAAGCCAAAATTGGGGGGAATAAAACTCTAAAAGTCCCCCAAAATTGGGGGATTTAGGGGGCTTGACCAGAACCAAACAATCGTACATTCATACTTCAATTCAGCAACACCAGAAATACTATAGCTTTTTCCTCTCAAATTGTTCATAACATAGACGCATAACTTT
>NZ_CEZPJD010000404.1:1415-6931 GCF_983059655.1 Okeania sp. | reverse complement strand
TAACAGGTCATAGGTGTAAATTCAAGAGCTAATACTGGAAATGGTACACAAACTTAAGATATACTTTCGAGATCTCTTGAGTAGAATATTTTTATTATACTTAAATCATCCAGACATAGTATTACTCAGAAGCTAACAGATTTGATATCATACTTGAATCAGTTAAGAGTTAGCTTCCTGGGGAGGAACTGAGTTTGCAGGTGTATGATACGAAAAGGATTTTGTCGCTCTACCTCTACAGACCCAGCATAAATATTTACCACAAGCTTTTCAAAACATAGTTAATTGTTCAACACCGTAATCAGTATACTAGTGATTTCTAAATTTGGTATAACTATAAAATAAGAAAGTATAGCGCTACACGCAAGTCAAAAGTTAAAAGTAATATCTGACGCTCGTTTGAGCATTGATAAATGTCCTAACCTATTTGCGTAGTGCTACAGTTGATACGACATAAGTAGGATGCTGGGAAATCGCTCTTTACTGGTACTTTTCGATAGAAAAACCCACAAGGGTCTAACTATTGTAACCAATAACCTATACTTCGCCACGCCCACTACCTCGCTCATCACAGTACACCCTAACTTGAACGAAAGATTGTTGAACATTTGAGATTGAGTAATTTAGTTGCCAGCTGCAGATATTACGGAATAAAATCGTCAAAATTACGATGGAAATATAAATAAATAGGCAGAGACTCATAGCAGTTGTCCATTGTCCATCAAAGGAGTTTCTACTACCTAATACAAAAGTTATACAATGTTTTCAGGATACAATTCGGTGTCTTTACCTAAAATTTGCGACCAGAAAATCGATTATTCAGGTGATGAGGGATGAGCGATCGCTGAGTCTACTTGCTTCAACAAAATTTCTAAGCTTGAGGAGTTGTCCAAAACTATATCCGCTTGTTGACACTTATCTTTTAGGGGCATTTGATGATTAATTCGAGTGTAAGCTTGTTCTTGAGTCAAGCGATCGCGTTGCATCAATCTCTCTATTTGTTGTTGAGGTGAAGTATATGTAACCCAAATTTCTGTTACTAAATCAGTCATTTTGGCCTCAAACAGCAATGGTACTACTAATACTGCTGTGGGGTATTTCTCGGAGTTATGATACCCAGTGTCATTACTTTTGACGACAAATTGCTGAATATTCTGCTCGAAGCGATCGCGTACATCAGGATGAATTTGTTTTTCTAGCCAGAATAACTCCTCTTGATTGTTAAAAACAATCTCTCCTAATTTTTGCCTATTAAGATTACCATTAGGTAACAATATATTTTTGCCATAGTGTTCTACTATACTCTCTAAAATTAATGAACCTGGTTGTACAGCTTTGCGGGCATAAATATCTGCGTCCCAAATTGGGAGATGGTAAGTTTTGTGCAAATAATTTGATACAGTAGTCTTTCCTGTACCAATACCCCCAGTTAAACCAATGAGACGCATCATAAAAAAGTCAAAAGTTAAAAATAGTATAGATAGAGCCGAACTTTCAGTGAAAGTTACAAGCAAGTTACTGAAATTTTAGACTACAGTAGAAATGTAAAGTAAAGTAGTTCAAATAGAAATTTTCTCCATAGCAGGGAAAAGGGAACAGAGAGCAGTAAAAAAAGCTTTTTTCTGTCTCAGGTTGATCGTCAACGTAAGTCAAACACCAACTCGCTCCTTGCGATATAATAGCTATTTTGTTTGATAGTTAGATGTAATTTAATAACTAGAGGGTCAAAAATCTTGACGAAAGAGTAGTTGTATGATAAGGGATAAAAAGTCATAAACCAATGAACTATGCACCCATCTTTAAGGAAGTCAGAAGTTGTCTTTGTAACGGGGATTTAAGCAAGACTCCAAAAACATTTCGCCTTAAAAGGCAGGCTTTTAGACCCAATTATTTTGATAAAATTTACCACATTCTCATAGCTGTCCCCCTAACTGGACTTTGGGTATTATTTGATACTGCTGCCCTCCTACCATTCTATAACAGCGAAAATAATGGTAGGTTAGGGAAGATTCCATGGAAAATTTTTTCCGCTAAAATCGCATCAGCTCAATCAATAGTTCCCGAAGCAAATTCAACCAATACAGTAGTAACTCCAGTAACACCATCCCCAGATTCCTCTCAAACTCGCTTTGATATTACAGGTGGAAAGCAATCAAAAGATAATACTAATCTTTTCCATAGCTTTGAGAGATTTAATGTAGAAGAAAATCAAATTGTTAACTTTATCTCTAACCCAAATATCAAAAATATTCTAACTCGTGTCACTGGTGGAGATGCTTCTATAATTAATGGTCTAATTCAGGTAACAGGGGGCAATTCTAACTTACTGATGATGAACTCTGCGGGTATAATTTTTGGTGCAAATGCTAGATTGGATATCCCTGCATCTTTTGTCGTAACTACTGGTTCAGGTATTGCTTTTGACTCTGGTTGGTTCAATAGCATAGGTGAAAATAACTACGATATTTTAACAGGAAATCCTAGTGCTTTTTCTTTCCCAATGACGAATCCTGGAGTAATCTTAAATGAAGGTGAGCTGACTGTTAAAGCAGGAGAAAGTGTCACTTTATTGGGTGGGACAATTATTAATACAGGTAAGATTTCTGCACCAGGCGGTGAAATTACAATCTCTGCAGTTCCTGGAGAAAGTTTAGTCCGTATTAGTCAAGAAGGGCGTTTATTAAATTTAGAAATAGCGACAGAAGATGGAGAAAGTTCTGATGATTTACCAGAAGAATTACACAGTTTAAATCCCTTATCTATACCAGAACTTTTAACAGGTAATAGTGAAGTGATGGAAACTGCTACTGGAGTTAGAGTTAATGATAATAATGAAGTAGTTTTGACAGGTTCTAATCAAGTAATTCCTACAGATGCAGGGACAACAATTGTATCTGGTTCTCTTGATATTTCTTTGGCAGAAAATTCGGAATTGGCAAATACAAGTAAAATTAATATTTTTGGAGAAAAAGTAGGATTATTTAATGCCAAACTTAATGCTTCTGGTTTCTATGGTAGTGGCAATATTAGAATTGGTGGAGATGCTCCAGGTTTAGAAACAGTTCCTAATGCTACTCGTACTTATGTGGATGAAAGGACAGAAATATATGCCACTTCTTTTAAAGGTGAAGGTGGTAATGTAGTTATTTGGAGTGATGAAGAAACTAGCTTTTTTGGAAAAATAGAAGCTCTTGGTCGTAGAGAAGAACAGGCTACATCAGCAGAACAAAACTCCAGTAAAAATTTAGTAGAAGTTTCTAGTCAAGGAAATTTAATTTTTGATGGTACTATCAATTTAGGTTCTCCAGATTTATTGAGCCGTTTATCATTTAAGGCTGAAAATATTAATATTGTAGATACAAATATTGAGGTAGCAGATAATCCTTTAAGAGGAGAAACGGCAACAGAATCTCAAATATCAAAATCATCAATAGAAAGCATATCAGATAGTACAAATATTACTTTTCAAGCATTAGATAATATTACTATCAACAATTTATCTGAAACTCAATTAAACTTTGCTAATACTAAAGGTGAAATCTCATTTGTTGCAGATAGTGACCAAAATGGTTTAGGGTCTTTTACAATAGACTCACAAAATACTATTAATACTCAAGGAGCAGCAGTTAATATTTCTGGGACGACGATAAGTACTGGAAATATTAAAACAGAAGGAGGAGAACTTAATCTCACCAGTAGTCAAGGTTTTGTGATGACTAATAACTTATCTACTACTAATTCAAATACGACAGTAGAAAGTAATGGTGGAGAGATTAATATTACAGCACAGGGAGATATTACAACTGGAGAAATTGATGCGAGTGGAGACTCTAGTGGTGGGAATATCACTATAAATACTGCTACTACTATTGATACAGAAAGTATTTATGCTGAAGGTACGCAAAGTGGTGGAAATATTGATATTACAACACAGGGAAATATTACGACTGGAGAAATTGATGCGAGTGGAGACTCTAGGGGTGGGAATATCACTATAAATACTGCTACTAACATTGATACAGAAAGCATTAATGCTGAAGGTACGCAAAGTGGTGGGAATATCGATATTAGAGCTGGAAATACTCTCAACTTGCGAGGAATATCAACATCAAGCGGTAGTCGAGAAACTGGCAACATTACTATTACTGGAGATGAAATTAACCTTTTAGGCGGAGAAGATAGTGTAAGTAGCAATGGGAGACTCATTTTACAACAAGCATCAGAAAATCAAGATATTACTCTGGGAAGCTTTGAAAATATAGAAGGAACAAACGGCAATTTGCCCCTACACCTGACAACAGGAGATTTGGCAACTTTGGCAAATGGTTTTGAGTCTATTACTATCGGAAAATCTGAAAACTCTGGCAATATTACTATTGCTTCTACAGAAAATAGTAATCAAAATGGAGTTGTATTTAATGACCCCACAGCTATTCAAGCAGAAACAATTACAGGTACAGGTACAATAACTGGGGTAGATAATGCCCAAATTACTATAAATACTAATAGTGATATTTCCACTGGCAATATTTCCACATCCACAGGTGTTAGTATTACCAGTATTCAAGGCAATGTTAAGACTGGAGATGTGACGGCAAATACATCAAATAATAGTATTGGCAATATTGATATTATCAGTGGTAGTGGTTCCATCGAAACGGGACAACTAACAACCATAGGAACAACAGCAGGGGGAAATATTAATCTACAAGCAGGCGATCGCATAACTATAGGTAGAATAAATTCTAGCGCTACACCAGGAAATGCAGGAGAAGTTAAACTGAATGCGGAAAACGGTATCGAGGTCATCTCTATACAAGCAGAAGGTGGAAATAATGGAGGCAATGTCGAAATTATTACAGGTGACACTCTCAGAATAAGAGGTACTTTTTTAGACAAAAATCAGAATATTGCTAGTATTTCTACCGCAGGGGAGGTAGTTGGAGGGAATATTGCTATTAGTGCTGGAAATACACCTTTTATCGTCGGAGATGCTACAACTAATGGCTCTGTAGGGGCAATTACAGATGGAACATCAACAGTTTTACCCGATCGCTCTCTACCTAGTAGTTTTGAACTAAAAGAAGTAGAAAACTCTCAACCACAAAATTCTGAGTCTAATGAGACTACATCTGAGTCTACTGAACCTGCAACGGAATCAGAAAGTCAAGAAAATCAACCTCACTCAGAAGCATCAACCCCTGAAAATGTCACTCAACCAGAATCAACAGAATCTAGTAATTCTGATGAAAATCAAACCACTACCATTACTGAAACTCAACCAGAATTAGTTGAGGAGTCAGAAAGTATAGAAAGTATAGATATAGAGGAACCCCAAACTCAAATTTCCCAAGAAGAAGTAGGTAACGAAGAACCCTCAAACACAAATCAAGATATACAGATAGTATCTCAAAACCCCAACAACGAATCAAACTCACCAGTTTTAGATAATTCTGAACCTACAACCCCTATTGTAGAAACAACAGCATCCTCAATTAATAGTTCAGAGGAACAAA
>NZ_CEZPJD010000404.1:0-1315 GCF_983059655.1 Okeania sp. | reverse complement strand
GTAGAAGAAAGTATAACAACCACTGCTTCCGAAATTTCTCGTAACGATAATTACAATCAAATTAGTTTAACTGAGACCGCATCGCAAATAGAGTTAAACAGAGGTAGAGAATTCGCGAGTTATTTAGGAAAAAATATTACTAAAAAAACTGCCACAGCAGCAAATATCCGAAATACTCTCAGTAGTGTTGAAAAAATAGGCATCAGACCAGCAATTATATATGTATCTGCACAACCCAATAATTTAGAACTGCAATTATTTTTGCCAAATGGTAAACCTATTGTTAGAAGTAGTGGGAAAACAAGAGATGAAGTGATTGAGGTTGCCAAAAAATTTACAAATCAGATTAGGACTCCCAGTCAATTAAATTCTCATAATTATTTACAAAATGCTCAAAAATTACATCAATGGTTAATTGCGCCAGTTGCTGAAGAATTGGCAAATCATAATATTAATACCCTCGTTTTTTCTATGGGTAGAGGTTTGCGAACTATTCCCATTGCAGCTCTACACGATGGTCAACAATTCCTGGTCGAAAAATATAGTTTGGGATTAATTCCTAGTTTTACCTTAACTGATACAAGCTATGTTGGATTAAATGGTTCTCAAGTTTTGGCAATGGGAGCATCTAAATTTCCTGGTAATACCGAGCAAACTCCTTTGCCTGCAGTACCTGTAGAACTTAAAACCATCGTGAATAATCTTTGGCCTGGTAAATCTTTTTTGAATCAAGGATTTACTCTCGAAAATTTAAAGCAACAAAGCAGCAAAGACAAATTCAAAATTATTCATTTAGCTACCCATGGAGAATTTCATCCAGGGGGTGCTGACAATTCTTATATTCAACTCTGGGATACTAAGTTACGTTTAAATCAATTACGCCAGTTACGTTTGTATAATGCACAGGTAGAGCTATTAGTTTTAAGCGCTTGTACTACTGCAGTGGGAGATGAAGAGGCAGAGTTAGGTTTTGCTGGGTTAGCAGTACAAGCGGGGGTAAAGTCTGCTTTGGCAAGTCTTTGGTATGTTAGTGACACTGGTACATTAGCTTTAATGACTGAGTTTTATCAAAGTTTATCTAACAGACCAATTAAAGCAGCAGCATTACGACAGGCACAGTTAGCAATGTTACGAGGAGAGGTGCATTTACAAGATGGTCATATACTCCGAAATGGTAATCAACATCTGCCTCTACCACGGGAGTTAGCTGGGGGAGGTAGAAGGGATTTATCTCATCCTTATTATTGGGCAGCATTTACAATGATTGGTTCGCCATGGTAATTTCAGTTATCAGTTATCAGTTATCAGTTATCAG
>NZ_CEZPJD010000403.1:2095-6978 GCF_983059655.1 Okeania sp. | reverse complement strand
CATTAACTCCAAAACTGCTGTAAGTATTGAAGCATAGTTTGAACATATTTATTGTTTGTAGGAGTAAACATGATGTTACTGCCAGATAATCCATTTTTAGCATTACTATTATCAATAGTTATAGATTTTTTATTTGATTTTTCTTCTGGGGATTTTTGATTATTCAACTCCAAATTTAAAAGGTAAAAAGCATAATATGAATTTTCTGGAGAAGTTGATAAATTCTTGATCCAATCGTTTAATGAAACTTTTTTCACCGAAGAATCTAATGAGCAAATACAATCAAATAGATTATTATAAGATGTAGGTTCAGGGTGAATTAAATGAAAAGCTTTACCTAAAGATTCCTCTTTTTGAGAAAGATGAAAAATTGCTTGAGCAACTTCGTTAACAGGAACCCAACCCATTTTTTCGTCTTCTAGAGTTGGTACCATTCCTAACTGAATACAACCTTGAATCATACGGCAAATTCTATCATTAATATTACTGACACCAGTTTGAGAATCTCCTGTTATCATTCCCAGTCGATAGATACAGGTAGGAATACCTCTATCTTGTGCTGCCATTATCAATTTTTCTGCTACCCATTTACTGTGTGTATAGCCTTTTTCATTCCAGGGAAATTCAGTGAGAGGATCGGATTCAAAAAGAATTGTACTTTGAGAATTATTAGGTAATGATAAAACTGAAAGAGTAGACATAAAATGCACTGGTTTAAGATGAATTTTACTAGCTAATCTTAAAATTTCTTGAGTGCCCAAAACATTAGCTGCTTTGAGTACAGTATAGGGGTAAATATGATTAACCCAAGCTCCATTATGATAAATGACATCAATCTGATTAGCTAGATGGTTAAATTGCTCTATTGATAGTCCTAAATATTTGGCAGACAAATCTCCCACAATAGGGATAATTCTGGAGTTAAATGATTCATCCCAAAGGAAATAGGATTCTAGTTTACTTTGCAGTTTTTGTTTAGCTGAATCAGTATCGGTGGCACGGATTAAGCAATAGATATTTGCCGAAGTTTTTTGTAGTAATTCATTAAGTAAATATGTCCCTATAAAACCAGTGGCTCCTGTCAATAAAATATTATTGGGATTGATAATATTTTTACCAACTATAGTCGTAGGAACAATAGTAGGGTCTAAAATTGCTTCTGCATTGAAATTGATTTCTTCATAATCGGATATAGCATTACTAACATCGGAGGGAGTATAATCAGTTGTTTCTATAGACTGACAATGTTGTATGATTTTTCGTAATTTTTCAACATAACATTCAGCTAAATTTGCAATGGTATTTTGATGGTGAATGGCAGAACTATAAGTCCAATTAAGTTGCAATTTACCCCCAGAAACAGAGCCTCCTATATCTAGAGGATAAAAGCGAGTTCCCTTTAAACTACGACCAATTCCACGAGACTCGGAAGCAGGTTTAAATAAAGAAGATGGCTGTAAATTTCCATCAAATTGACCTAAATAATTAAATCTGATATCGCTTTTTGGCAATTCCTGTAGTTGACTAACAGTTTCCTCATCTCCAAGATAGCGCAATAAACCATATCCAATTCCACCATTGGGAATTGCCCGTAATTTCTCTTTCACTATTTTCAAAGCATTCCCTACTTCTACATCTGCCTGTAAATTTAATCCAACTGGAAATATAGAAGTAAACCAACCAGTTGTGCGTGAAAGGTTCACATCGGAGAAAATATCCTCCCGTCCATGACTCTCTAAATCTACCATTAAGGAAGAATTTCCTGTTTGTTGTTGCCAAGCGAGTACTAAAGCTGTTAGCAGCACATCATTAATTTGAGTTTGATAAGCTGCTGGCACTTCCTGGAGTAAAGCTTGAGTTTCTTCTTGAGTTAGTGTCACCGATACTGTTTTAGATAGTGCGACAGTATTATCGCCCTCTGGATAATCTTTTTGCAGATGAGCGACAGGTTGACTAAGCTCTTTGATCCAATAGTTTAGTTCTGATTTCAGCTCCTCTGACTTAGCATAATCACCCAATTTTTCAGACCACTGTTTGAATGAAGTCGTTTTTGCAGGTAATTTAATTTCACTGCCTTGACTAAGTTGTTGGTAAACAGTTTGAAAGTCTGCGAGTAAGACGCGCCAAGAAATACCATCCACAACTAAATGATGAATTGCTATCAACAGACGGTTTGGCTGATTCCCCGAAAATTCAAACAAAGCTACTTTGATCAATTCTTGGGAGAGATTAAGACTTGCTTGTATTTGAGTTGCTAAATCTTCAAATTCTGAATCATCAGCAACAGCTATTCGGACAAAAGGTATTTGCTCTTTGGGTTCCTCTAAAAATTGTTGCCACTTTCCTTCATTCTCCACAAACCGCAACCGCAAACCATCGTGATGTTGTAGGAGATGGGATAAAGTTTCTTCTAATAATGTGAGATTAATTTCTGGGGAGACTTCCAACAACACTGATTGATTCCAATGATGTGCTTCTGGTAAATTTTGCTGAAAAAACCAATGTTGGATAGGAGTAAGGGGAACTTCACCTGTGACAATTCCTTGTTCTGCAATAAAAGCTGGCAGTGCATCAACAACAGTGGCTAATTTAGCGATCGTTTGATGTGCAAATAATTGTTTTGGAGTAATATTCAAACCAACTTGGTTAGCTTTGGCAATTACCTGAATACCTAGAATTGAATCACCTCCTAATCCAAAAAAGTTGTCGTTGATGCTGACTTTTTCTATTCTGAGTACCTCTGCCCAAATTTCTGCCAGTTGTTTTTCTACTGTAGTAGTAGGAGCAACAAAAGTATTTTGACTGAGAATTGTTTCGGGAGTAGGAAGTGCTTTGCGATCTATTTTGCCGTTAGCTGTCAGAGGTAATGATTTGAGTGGTACAAATGCTGAGGGTATTGTCGGTTCTGGTAGTTTTTCTGTGAGAAAGTTTCGGAGTTGTGCGCTCAGAGATTCTAATTCTTGGTTTAAGACAACATAAGCTACTAAGCGTTGGCGTTCTGGTTCGTCTTTTCGGAGTATAACTACAGTTTCTGCTACTGCTGGATGTTGGTTAATTGCGGTTTCTATTTCTCCCAATTCTACGCGGAAACCGTGGATTTTAATCTGGTTGTCAATACGTCCGAGAAATTCAATGTTGCCGTCTGGCAAATAACGAGCTAAGTCTCCTGTTTTGTAAAGGGAAGAAGAATCCCCCCTAACCCCCCTTTGTAAGGGGGGAACATTATCGAGCTTCCCTGTTTGTAAGGGGGGAACATTATCGAGTTTCTCTATTTGAAAGGGGGAAATATTCTCCAGTCTCTCCCTTTCTAAGGGGGACGGAAGGGGGATTGTAATAAATTTTTCTGCTGTTAATTCTGGGCGGTTGAGATAACCACGACTTAATCCTGCCCCACCAATATGCAGTTCGCCAGCTACTCCGATGGGTACGGGTTGCTGATGTTTATCTAATATATAGATGTGGGTATTGGCAATGGGAGAACCCAAAGGTACTGTTTTGGCATAACTACTATATTCTGTTTCCGCAGCGGAAGGGAGTTCCTTATTGTCTAATTTAAAGGTAGTTACGCCGACTGTGGTTTCACTGGGGCCGTAATGATTGAAAATTTGACAATCAGGTGCTAATTTTTGGATGCGTTCTAATAATTGCCATGAGAGTGCTTCTCCTCCCAATATCAGTCGTTGACGAGGCAGGATTTTTTCTGGGTGGGATGAAGATAAGAGCGCTCCCAAATGGGAAGGTACTATTTTCAGGCAGTCGATGGGGTGGGTGCTGAAATAGTCTGTGAGAGCTTCCGCATCAAAAACACGTTCTTCTGAGATTATATGTAGGGTTCCTCCAGAACATAAGGCAGGAAAAACAACGGTGTTTCCGAGATCCGCAGCAAATGTAGAGACTATTGCGTATGTAGCAATAGTACATTGTAGTATGTCTTGAATGCTGTAGATATAATTTGAAAGTTGTTGATGTTCGACTGCGACTCCTTTTGGTTTTCCAGTGGAACCGGAAGTGTATATTAAATAGATGAGGTTTTCTGGGGTAACTTCGCTGGTGGGGTTTTCGGTGCTTTCTTGGGAAATTTTATCCCAGTCGCTGTCGAGACAGATTTTTTCTATTTCATTGTTGGCTAAATTTTTGACTAAGTTTTGTTTGGTTAGAACTATTGGTATGTTGGCATCTTGTAGTCTGAAACTCAGATTTTCTAGGGGTAGCTTTGAATCTAGGGGTAGGTATGCGCCTCCTGCTTTGAGTATTGCTAAGATGGCAATAATTATTTCTAGGGAGCGATCGCTATAAATACCGACTACTACTTCTGGTTTGATTCCTTGTCGTTGTAAATAATGGGCGAGTTGATTACTTTTAGCATTGAGTTGGGAGTAGGATATTTGTTGCTCTTCAAAGACAACGGCAATATTATCTGGATTTAGTTTTGCTTGCTCTTCAAATATATTGTGAATACATTGATTGACTGGGTAAGTTTTTTGAGTATTGTTAAATTCAACCAGCAGTTGTTGTAAGTGATGATTATTGTTAATTTTTAACTGACTAATTTCTGCTGCTGGATTTTCAACCGCACCAGTTAATAATGTTTGAAACTGTTCTCCTAATCTTTGGACATCCTCAATTTTATAAGCATTAGCATCGTAGTGAAATTCAGCGGTTAATTTGTCACTTTCAGTAACAACTAGTTTGACTTGATATTTATCAATACAAGTGTAAATTCTGTCTAGAGAAAAATTAGTATTGCCGAAAATATTGTTAAGTTCAATAAATTCAAAATTCAGAGGTAAAAAACATTGCTGAGAATAATTTTCTGTTGAGGCAACAAATTGTTCCCAGGTAAAATAATCCTGCCATTTCAAAACTTCAGAAACAGATAATTT
>NZ_CEZPJD010000403.1:0-1995 GCF_983059655.1 Okeania sp. | reverse complement strand
GACTGTTTTGCAAAAGGAATTTCTAAATTAAAACGATGGGAAATATCTTGTTTTTGCCAATATTCTTTTCCTAGTTTTGCCTCTTCAGCTTCCAGCAATTCATTTTGCCACTCGGCAATATCTGCATATTGTAATTCAGCTTCAGGTAATTCATTTCCTGCTAAACAAGCAGCATATTCTTGACTAAGTTCGTTGACTAAAATTTGCAGACTTTTTGAATCAGCATTTAGAGTAGGTAAATTAATTAGTAAAATCTGCTCTTCGGAATACATTTTTACTAAAGACATATAAAATAGAGACCCTTGTTTGAAGTCAAAATTTTTCTGACTGAAACTTGACCAAATTTTTTCAAATTTAGCCATTTTTTGATTGGGGTCTACCTGAGTCAAATCATGTTCTTTTTCCCAGAAAATATTCACATCTCTAATAATTTGTACTCCTACTGTCATGCCTGGCAAAGAATCAAAATTTGTCCGAAAAATTTCATAGCGACCGCCTATTTTATTTAAGGCAGATTTGAGTATTTGTAAGTCAAATTTACCAGAAATTGAAATTGCACATTTAGCTAAATATTTTGTTGTTGTTTCAGTTTGTTGTAAAAACCACAGATGTCGTTGTTGTGGAGATAGTCGATATCCTTCAGTAATTTCTTGTTCTGTTTCAGCTACCAAATTATTCATATTTTTATATCTATTATTTTTTTAGTAAATTATATAGATTTATAGTCGATCAAAATATAGTCAAATATGACATATTATCCTGCATTGCAAGTTTTACCTTGACTGGATGGACTACAACACCCTAATTCCCATTGTCAAAGACATCTTGATAATTTCTCATTGATAATGAGAGATAATTTTCATTATTAATTATTCATTATTAATTGTTCATTAATTTCTGCCATTCCTACTACTACTTTACGTTTACCAAGAAAAGGAGTTCTACCATGAGCAGTTAACATATTATCTAGTAATAAAACATCTCCAGTTTGCCAAGAAAAATGTATTGCTTCTTGCTGATATATTTCACGAATTTCATCAAGAATAGATGACTCAATAGGAGTACCATCACCATAATAAGTATTACGAGGTAGTTCATCCTCTGTAAACACAGATAAAAGTTGTTCTTGAACTTGCTTTGTTAAATTCGATATATGAAATAGATGAGCTTGATTAAACCATACCATTTCCCCTGTTTTGGGATGAGTAGCAACAGCCTGACAAATTTGATAAGTTCTGAGAGAGTTTTCCTCTTTCCAATCAAATTTTATTCCAGCAGAATGACAATATTTTTCTACTTCAGATTTATCATTAGTTTGAAAAACAGTTTCCCAAGGTAAATCTAATCCATTGCCATAATTGCGGACATACATTACTTTTTTTTCCTGAAACTTTTCCCGAATACTAGGATTAATACGTTGAAAAACTTTTCGACTATTCGCTATTGGTGTAGCACCTCCTTGTTCGGCAGCTTTAACACAATAAAAACAAATTTTCATCGGCCAGCTAAGGCTATATGCCATTTCATTGTGTAAAGGAATTGATTGTTCTGGCGGGTATTCTGTAGAAGTATATATTTGATTATTAACTTGAGTTCTGGGTGTCGAACGGTAAGAATATTCTAACAATTTACCGAAAGTAGATTGCATAAATGTTTCAAATTCAGCAATCCCATTTAATTGGAAATTCCTAAATAAAATCCCCCCTTCTTTTAACAGATGAGTTTCAATTAACTCTTGATTATTAGTTGCCCAACTAACTAAGTCTAACTTTTCTTGAGATGGTTGAATTAAAACTGGTAAATTATCGCTAGGTTGGAAGGGAGAAATTTTCACCAATTCTTGGGAGGATAATTTTAGTTTTTTGCGTTTAATATTGCCGATTTTGTTCATAGTATTTTTTGATGGAGTAGGTTGGGTTGAGGAAGGAAACCCAACTAGATTTATTTCTGACTTATTTGGTGTTGGGTTGCGCTCCGCTTTACCCAACCTACTAC
>NZ_CEZPJD010000402.1:0-7021 GCF_983059655.1 Okeania sp. | reverse complement strand
TTCTGCCTTCTTCTCATCCCTCATATTGAGTTAATATTTCTACCCCTGTTTCAGTAACAGCAACAGTATGCTCAAATTGTGCAGATAATTTACGATCCTTAGTAATAGCAGTCCAACCATCGTCAAGTATCTTTGCTTCCCAAGTACCTTCATTAATCATCGGTTCAATAGTAAATACCATTCCAGTCCGCAACTTTGTCCCTTTTCCTCTAGTACCATAATGAGGAATTTGTGGTGCAGTGTGGAAAATATTACTTACACCATGACCAACAAAATCTCTGACTACAGAAAAACCTTGTGCTTCAGCATACTCTTGAATAGCAGCTCCAATATCCCCAATTTTATTTCCAGGTTTAACTTCAGCAATGCCTAAATACATAGATTTTTCTGTAACTTCAACTAATTTTTTAGCCAATGGGGAAGGTTCACCTACGAAAAAAGTTTTAGAAGTATCTCCATGATAACCATCAAGAATTGGGGTTACATCAATGTTAATAATATCTCCTTCTTTTAAGATTTGTTTTCTGTTAGGAATACCATGACAAACTACCTCATTAATACTCGTGCAGATAGACTTAGGAAAACCATGATAACCAAGAGGAGCGCTACGAGCGCCATGAGCTTGCGTCCAACGTTCTGCCTCCCGATCTAATTCTAGAGTGCTTACCCCAGGCTTGACAAGAGGTTCAAGATGATGTAACAATTCTGCTGCCAAGCGCCCTGCCCGACGCATTTTTTCTATTTCTCTTTTTGATAATAAAACGATAGTTTCAGTTGCCATTGGTTATTTAATTATTTCTGCAAGCTATACGGTTGATAGACATAGCTTACTTTAGCATATATAGCGCGTAGCGCTAGGGAATAGGGAATAGGGAATAGGGAATAGTAAACTGTTAAAGGATTTCAGGGTTTATAAATTTCCTAACCTTACTTTAAAAGCGCCGTAGGAAACTTCACCAATTAATACTCATTTTTAACTTCCGCGTAGTGGCACTAGCGCATCTAGACTACAATTGCACCCAAAAAAAGAGAAATGATCGAAATTTTTAAAGTAGATAATATGGAGTATACTCCTTTTATTCGGCAAGTTGAAAAAATTGCTGGCGATGAAATTGTGTTTAGCGATCGAGAAGAAGATTGCGATGTATTTGTAAGTAGATTTTTTAAAAAATTAAAACCTTTGATTCTTCAGTATGGTTCGTCTAAAAAATACCTAGTTTGGACTCACGAACCAAGGTTTGATACTCATTTTAATCGCAAAGTATCCTGGAAAGGAGTAGATGTACATATAATGAACATTTACACGGGCGATATTTATTTGAATAATTATTACTTTTTTTGGCGAGACAATATATGTAAAATACCAGATTATAAAGTTGAAAAATTTGGTAGGGAAAAACATAAAAAGATTGCAGCTTTAATCAAAAATTGTCATTGGAATACATCCTTGATTTGTAATGGACGGGAATTAGATTTATATGAATTAAGAAAAAAAATTGCTTTACAGGGTTATCAGTTAGATAAAGTTGATATTTATGGCAAAGGATGGCAAGAAAATATTGTTATAGAAAATTCTCGTTCAGGAAGATGGCAAGAAAGAAAAATAGAGATATTGCAAAAATATCATTTTAACCTCTGTTTTGAAAATACTATTGCTGACTACTACTGTACGGAAAAAATTTGGGATTCTATCATCAGTGGCTGTCTTCCTATTTATTATGGGGGTAAAAATAGCAAGATTTATGAAGATTTTGAAAAAAATAGTTTTTTAGACTATACCGAGTTTAGAGATAGCAATGAATTATTTGAATATGTAGAAAAAATGAGTATAGATGAATTTAATCAACGCTTGAATCTCTGTATTCAGACATTCAATAAAACTTATGAAAAAGTTAAACAAATGAATCGAAAGAAACAAGTAGTTCAAAATATAGTGCAAAAACTTCAAGAAATTATGTAAGCATTTCCTGCGGAGTGCTTCCCTACGGGATGCTACGCAAACGCAAACAGCCATCATATCATGTCCGGTTGAGTAGTTATACTTTGGAGGAAGGAAGGCAGAAGGCAGGAGGCAGAAGGGTTTCTTCCAATGATGAATTAATTTTATACACAAACGATGCTACCGGACATGATATCAGCTATCAGCTCTTGCTTTTATATAGAATCCGGTTATATAGTATATGTATATGATTAGGCTGGATAACTGGTTGATGAAAAACTTTGTACCTTCTAACTTTATTCTTTCCCTTCTGCCTTCTGCCTTCTGCCCTCTGCCTTCCTTCTGTAGATACGATAAGTATTTAACCGGATTCTATATTAGACATCTCCGGAAAAGAGGCAGTAGGCAGTAGGCAGTAGAGGAAAAGAATTGATAATTTCTGTGCGATAATTGATTTTATTTTTTATTGTCGGAGATGTCTATTAGAGGGCGGGTTTTTCTACATCGGAAATGTCAAGGCTTTCGGCTAAACCCACCCCTACAATTGTGCTATTCATCAGAATTATTTTGGGGTTATAAATCAATTTCCCCAGCATCTGGATCTGTTTCCCGTTGACTATTCTGCTTCATCTGAGAATTAGTGCTAAGATTACTTTCAACCTCATCATTATAAAAGCGATAAAACAGAGGCTCATCTTTAAAATTATGTTCGTCTAAAACATGATGAATTATCCCCTGTTGTAACATTAATTGACCCATTAAAACAGCTTCTTCCCTAGTAGCTCGTTCGTGAATCATTAACCACTCTACCGCATCCGATCCAAAAAAGACATTTTTAAATTTCTTAAATTGAAATTTGCGGTCTTTGATAGAAACTCCGTTAGTTCCGCGCATCGCAGTGGCGATCGCTTCCCAGTCGTACTCTTCTTTAATAGCAGGTGGTTCGATAGATGGAATTTCTTCAGGGTGCAGTCGATGTTCCATAGGGGTTTGCGACCGCAACCAAGCATAGATTTCTGGGTCGAGATGTAAGTCTTGTTGAGGACGAGCTACTTCTACTCCATACTTGCGCAAAAATCTTTCTATCTGGTTATACAGGTGGGTTCTCACCTTCGGTTGCTTGAGAGGATCGCAGATAAAAGCCACTACCCGAAACTGTAAACCATCCTCTAAATATTGCCGAAATTTTACTTTAGGAGGTGGATGACGGAGAATATCTGGATGTTCTACTTGAGCAGCAGCAAGCAAAACTTTGTAGACAAAATCAATATCTGTTCCATAAGGAACTTTCACATAAGTTTTCACCCTAGTTATACCACTACGGTTCCAGTTGAGTAATTCCCCTTCAATAAAGCGAGAGTTGGGAATGGTAATAATATAGCGTTCGATATTAGAAATGTCAGTTGTTCTGGTACCGATGCGTTGGACTAAGCCTTGAAATTCTCCTACTTGAACTAATTCTCCAACTTTTATCGGACGATCGACAATTAAAATTAAGCCACAGATGAAGTCTTTAACAATATTTTGTAATCCAAAACCAATACCTACTCCGAGCGCTCCAAGCAAAATGGCTAGAGACTGAAAGTCTACTCCTCCAGCATTGAGAATGAGGACTGCTCCTATAGAAAGTAGTCCGTATTGGACAAAAAATGCAATTGTGTCTTGGTGGCTACGTTCAGTTTCTGTGAGGGGTAGGAAGCGAGATTTGAGGATGCTCACAAACCAGCTTACCACTACCCAAAGTGCGACTATGGTTAGGGCGATCGCTAATACTTGGCTAAGGGAAATGCTTTCTTCTCCCAGTTTAAACATTCTAGAATTAAATGTAGTGTCTAGAAGTTTGACAGCCTCATAAAACCAAGCTCTAGTCATAGGGAATAGTTGAATCCCATACTTGATCAATGTTGCCCATACTCCCACTTGCAATAATCTTAAACCTAATAGTTGTAAGGAGTGCCAGCGTCTGTAAGGATTTTGTAGCTTCTGGCGTTGAATGTAACGAAATGCTAATACGAGTACCACCTGAAATAACAGAGTAATCAAAAATGCAATTATCAGCTTTTTGACTGCCCAACGGGTATAAGCAGACGTGCGTTCCTGCCAACTTTTATTTAAACCCTGCTGGAGTTTTTCCTGCCACATTTGCACTTGAATATCTGAGTACATGGAGTTGAGGACATCCGCTTCTGTCACCTGCACTAAGGGACGACTATCGATGTTTAATACTACTTCTCGATCGGAGCGAACTACTTTTATCTGTGGTGGTGTTCTTCGTTGAATACTCTCAGCTAAGGCTGATTTCAGAGTTGATGTAATTAATTCGGCTCTCTCTTGGGCTGTTACTTTTCCCAAAGGGCCAATTTCTAAAAGCTCTCTACCATCTAATACTACTGGAGCTTTTACACTTGTTGCATCTTCTGCTAGGGCAGGAGAGAGCAGAAATATTGATAGTAAACAGATGCACAGTGCCAGAATTAATCTAAACCCATATTTCTGAAGTCTTGACATATAGTTGAAGGAAGAAGGAACAGGGAAGAAGGAAGAAAACGGAAGAAAGTTGATATTCTGTTGTTTTAGATGTTCCATAAGTCGAATTAAGGAAAAAGGAAGAGGGAAGAAGATGTAAGGAAGAAGGCTTTAGTTATCTAGGATACGAAGATTAATTATTAATATTTCGTTGTTTGAGCTATTCTATCACTTGTCTAGGTATTAATGCATTGTAATGGCGATCTATTGTAATTATGTTTGAATTGAGATAAATTGATCCAATCAAAATCAATCATGTACTACTAATTAAACCTATTAAATCAAAATCAAAAATCTGAATTTTTTACCAAGTATATGCACAAAAAATTATATGAAAAAATCACTACTATATTTGACAGTTTCAATCATCTGTGGGTGCAGTGACTTATCTACTGCTGAAAATCCATTAAATTTGTCTACCATGTCGCCCACTCCTAACTTTGTAGAATGCCCAAAAAAACCAATAATTCGTCTGGATAAGACAGATGCTAAATCTTTATCTTTAACCGAAAATATTATTACTATATCCGATACTGTTAACTCTGAAAAACAACTTAGCTATAAATTCTATGCCAGAAGGGGTAAAGACTTTAACTATAGAGTTACTAGCAATGTTTGTATTTGGATATTTGCCCCAGATACGAAACTATTACAACGTCGAGAATTAATCATCGCTGAACAGAGAGATTCACCAATTTCTGGAGAACAAATGTCTATTGACTTACCTCTAACAGGAGAATATATTGTGCAAGTTTCTAGCCCTAGTAAATCCGCAGAATTCAACCTAGAAATTAATTTAGGAGATTTACCAACACCAGAACTTTCTACCATTAGTATAGACGAGACTTCATCAACGCCAGAATCTGAAACTGTCCCTCAAGAATCTAGTTCTAAAACTTCTAGTGAAGCAGCAGTAAAAAATTATTATTCTAATCTTAGTCAAGGTAAATATGAGCAAGCTTGGAATCAACTATCAACAAGTTTTCAAGATAATCAACAACTACATCCAAATGGTTACAATTCCTATTATGATTGGTGGACGGGAATTAGTAATATTGCTATTCAAGATGTTAAGCAAGTCAGCACAAATACAGATACGGCTACAGTAAATGCTTTAGTAAAATATACAAAAAAATCGGGAGAAAATATTTCTCAATCTCTGGAGTTATTTTTAGTTTGGAATTCTACAGATAAAAAATGGAAGATAGATACAGTTAGCCTAAATTAGTTAGAATTATTATGGTAGAATATTCTTTGAATCTCACAAACAAAAATACTAATCAAATATATAGATATATTCTAGACTTAGAAGAATATTATGAAAATCGACCTGCCAGTTTTTTTACCTCAATAGTCTGCAATAAAATTAGAAATGAACTACAAAGTAAAGGTGGCTTTTATATTAATGATATGTACTTAAACATAATTATAAAAACATGGATTCAAGATATCAAAGAAGGATATAGAGATAGTAATATTTTTCTAGATTTACCTAAAATTAATCATCAGAATATTAACCTCAAAAAATCAGGAAATCAAGAAATTACTAAACTTATTGATCCAGACTTATCTGATATAGAACCAAAAATTGGTGCCTTACCTCCCCTAGACTTTTCTTAAAGTAAGAAAGAAGGAAGAAGGTAGATTAAGTAGGGTGTTTCAGCAATTAACAATGAACAATTAATAATTAATAATTAATTATTACTCCTCCTTAAAATAAAGGGATTGACTAAAAAGAAAATTTTTGATTTTTTCCCCTTAAAAGAGGAAGCTTCAAACCAAAATTGTCCAATTATTAATTATGAGGTGACGATATCCTTACCATTCTGGAATAATGCTCGATTTGACTATCACGCACAGCTTGCTTTGGGATGGTGCTATACGATCTAATATTTATTTGGCAAGTACTCTTTAAAGTAAGAAATAATGAAAGAGCAAAAAGGAAGAAGGTAGTTAGCTCAAGACTATTACTAAACAAAAACATCAAGTTAAAAATTATGTTGCAGAAAAAAAGTTAAAATAGAGGATTATGACTATTCATTGTAATGTATGTTTCTACGATAGAAATTCTGACACGAATCAATTTTGTGAAGTTTGTGGTTCAGAAATACAACCATCAGTTATTTTGTCCGCAGTTGCAGAAAAAGGCAATCAAGAGGGAGAAACACAAACTGTTTTACAAACAGATGAACAAGCAGTAAATTTTCATCAAAGTATTAATCAAAATATTAACAATAATCCTGTAAATGCACCAGTTAATACAAATATTCAAACTAGCTCACCTCCAAGTTTAGAAACTAGTGAAAAAGCAAATATTTTACCTACAAATTCTGCTAATCCTACTGTGATTACTGGAACAATTGCTAAACTTATTCCAAAACAAGTAGGTTCACCCGTACCAGAATTTATTATCGATAGTAACAATGTTTTGATTGGCAAATTTGATCCTAATATTGGTCCTGTAGAAATTGATTTAGATGGATTTTATGGAGATGAAACAGTTTCTTCTACCCATGCAGAAATCTATTTTGAAAATAATCAATGGCAGATTAAAGA
>NZ_CEZPJD010000401.1:0-7029 GCF_983059655.1 Okeania sp. | reverse complement strand
ATCTTTTTGATAAAGAGTTGCTCCCTGGGAATTACTAATGATTTGGAAACCAAGAGATAGAGGGTTTTGTGATTTACTTTCGGCATTTTGGGTAGGAAATAAGTTTATTGTTATTAGGAGGATGGTTGTTAAAAATAATCCGGTTAAAGTTAGACTTTTTTTGTTCATTATACTAATTTGATAAATATTTTTGACAAATGGTAGGGACGTTCCATGTAACGTTCCTACAGGATTATCATTTTTTTATGTAGTTCATTGACTTGAAAACTGTTGTAAAAGGGTAAAATCTCAATTCCTTGTAAATATCCTTCTTCAAAACATCTAAATTTATCCAAATCAAAAAAAGTTTGAAAAATTTAATATATTTTTACTTAAGTATCCCTATTTCAATTATTTCAATATAACTTTCCCTAAAATTATCTTCAAGCAAGACTTACCGAATAATTAAGGCTTAAAGTCTCTCCTTTAAAGGAGAAACAAGAAAAAATTTTCCTTTTTTTCAATCTTCTTCCTTTTAGGGAGAGGTAATTATCAATTATCCATTATCAATTATTGAAAGGCAGTTTCTCGCCTTAGCTTAAAAAGTAATGCTAGACTCAGAATATCTAAAAAAACTGTTGAAATTGCTCTAGTAGTATTACACTTGGCATCGTTATATTTTCAGAGGAAATGTAGGCAATGAAAAATTACAAAATATTAACTTTAGGAGCGTCTGGTGCAGGTAAAACTGTATTCCTGGCCAGTATGTTTAGGTCATTATCAACCCAAGGAGAAGATGGTTTCTATCTTGAGGTTGAGGATTTTGAATCACAGAAGCTACTGAATGATATTTACACAAACTTGATTATTGGAAAATGGCCTGAAACAACCAAAGCTGATGAGATATCAAAGTGGAAGTTTACTTATTCTATCAAGAATCCTAATCTGGAAAACTTTCCAATTTGTGAGTTTATTTATTTTGATTATGCTGGGGGACGGTTCACAAATATGGATGAAGATGATGATCAGCTACAAGAAATAATCAAACAAGCTGATGCAATTTTAGGTCTTTTAGATGGTCAAAAAATTCAGGCATTAATAAGTAATAAAAATGAACAAAAGATTGATGATTTTTTAAATAAAGACTTACCACCAATAATTAAATGGATGTCCTATTGTAAAGCACCAATTCAGTTTGTAATTAGTAAATGGGATTTGCTGGAAAATGATAATTTTGGTTTAAAAGAAATAAGCGATCGCCTCCTAGAAATTCCTGAGTTTAAAGAGTTAGTTCTTAATCGAAATAAAGAAGGTTCTCCAGTACGCTTGATTCCAGTAAGTTCAATAGGTTCAGGTTTTGCAACACCTCAACCTGATGGAAGTATGAAAAAGATTGCAGGTTCAATTCCACGTCCTTTTCACATGGAAGTTCCTGTATCTTGTGTTATACCCGATCTTTTAGAGAAAGAGATTCAGGTAAACCTTAAACGACTAACTACTATTAGCGACGCATCTATTGCTGAAAATAGTGGATTTAATAAATTATTAAATCAGTTCTTCAAGGGTGTGTTAAGTTTCCGTTGGTTGATCGATCTAGTTGTTAATATTATTGTTGAATATTTTTTGATACCAATAATCTTTCAGGATGATAACTCTAATTCCAATGATAGTGAGCCAAATGAGTTAAATATTATAATTGCTCAAGAAATCCTCAAAAGAATTGATAATTGGATCCTGGCAGGAATCAGAATAAAAGTTGCAGCAGATGATAAAAAATTAGCTGAATTCCGCAAAATAAGAGATGAATCTATCAGAAAAATTGAAGATAAAACAACATCCTTGAAAAGTGCTGTGACAAGTTTTTTATATATTAGTAATAAACTGAGCCAAGATTTTCCTGACTCTGCAATAATCGTAGATCAACTAAAGCAATAAGGTAATCATTATGAATATGAAAATTAAAACTAAAGAAATAAATATGAAAAATTACAATATTATTACTTTAGGACCATCTGGAGCAGGCAAAACAGTATTTTTAGCTAGTCTTTTTCAGGAATTATCTATTCAAAGTGACAAAGGATTTTTCCTGGAAGTACCTGATAATCAGCAGCAGAAAAAACTAAATGAATTTTATTTAGAAATTATTTCTGAAGGACCCTGGCCTGAGACAACAAGAGAGTTAACGAAGAACAGGTTTACTTGTTCTGTAAAGAATCCTAATCTTGAAAACTTTTCAGTTTGTCAGTTTACATACATTGACTATTCAGGAGGATTAGTTACAGACATATTACCAGGTGAAGACGAAGTTTTTGATTTAAAAAAAAATGTCCCTAATGCTGATGCAGTGTTGGTGATGATTGATGGTCTAAAATTGTTGAAATTCATGCAGGACAAAGACCTAAGTTCTAAAGATGTTGACTACTGGTTACTGAAACATTTACCCAACATGATGCAACTGATAGATAGATGTAGCAGAGACACACCAGTTCATTTTATTATCAGCAAGTGGGATTTGCTTGTTGAGTGTCGTTGTGACGATCTCTCAGAAGTAAGAAAACGCCTGCTAGAAAAAGTTCCTAAGTTTAAAAATGTAGTTCATAGTAGAGTTAAAGCTGGTTGTCCAGTACGTCTAATTCCTGTAAGTTCTATTGGTATGGACTTTGCAACCCTTCAGCATGATGGTTCGATGAAAAAAAAGCCTGGTGCAATTCCTAAACCTTTCCAGTTAGAGATTCCTATTGCTTATGTATTAATTGATGGGGTAAAAGCTAATATTAAAGCCTTAAAACCATCCTCAGAAAACATTCCCCTGCTGGATTTAGTTAAAAATCGGCTAATTCATCAGTTTGTTTTAAACGGACTATCTCACCTAGACCAAGAAAAATCTTTACAAGAAGTCAAAGATCGAGAAACAGCACTTAAGCACTTGGTCATTAGTTTCTTGAAACATCTCAAAGATTTTGAGGAGAGATTTCCCGAAGCTAATTTAGGAGGAGAAGTTCTTTTTGCTCCTGAACCCATTCATAATTTGACAAAACATGAAAAAGTAGTCTGTTCGGTTGGTTTCACATCTGATGGTAAAACTCTTTTCAGTTCCAGTGATGACAGAAAAGTTCTGTTTTGGGATGTTGCACGGGGAAATTTACAGAAAAAAATTGTACAGGAAAAATCAGATTGGGTACTAGCAAATCTTAGTCAGGACAATAAACTGCTGTTTACTGCCAGCGCAGATAAAAGCATTAAGGTATGGGATGCCAATACAGGAAAACTCTTGTATAAACCGTTGAAGGGACATTCCGAGCCGATCGATGGGTTTGTTGTTAGTCCTGACGGGAGCACACTGATTAGTGGTAGTCGAGATCGAACTGTCAAAATCTGGCAATTAGAAACTAATGGCGGTAGAGTCATACACAGTTTAAGCGAACATCAAGGCTATGTTTATGCTCTTGCTGTTTCTCCCAATGGGCAAACTTTAGCTACTGCTGGTACAGACAAGAAAATGCTGATTTGGGAACTGCCCATTAAAGATGATAAATTTCTGAAATTTCTTACCCTAAAGCATCCTAGTTTTATCAAAGCTTTAGCCTTTAGTTCAGATGGTAAAATGTTGGTTAGTGGTTGTGGAGACAAAACTATCTATGTCTGGGATACGAAAACCTGGAATCTCAAGTATAATTTGGAAGGACATAGCGGAGCAATTTGGTCTCTGGCGATTAGTCCAGATAACCGCATCCTTGCCAGTGGAAGTAATGATTGCACAATAAAGGTCTGGAATTTATCAACCGGAACTTTAAAAACTACTTTAACCGGGCACACTGGTATTATCACGACCCTAGCTTTTAGTCCAGATAATCAGACCTTAGCTAGTGGCAGTGATGACAAAACGATTAAATTTTGGCAAATTGTATAAAATATAGTTTAAGTAAACATGACACCTAGCAAAGAAAATATTCCTAACTATCGAATGCCAGCAATTTTACTCACTTTTCTATGCTGTTTGGTAGTTGAAAGGTGGGCAGTTTTTTATTTGCCTTTCGGAATTGTCACAATTATTTATGCAACTGAAGTTAAGACACGACTTAAATGTGCAGATGCACTAGGAGCAGCTACAGCATCAAAAAAAGCTAAGAAATGGTTTTTGTTTAGTTTAATAGTAGCGATAATAATTATGGCTTTATATGGATATTATTATTATAATATTATGGCTAATAATAATTATTATTATGACTAATAATGATAGAACCTAATACTAATAATATTAAGAATCTATTCCTAACAATAACTTAAACATAGAAGGGTTATATTAACTCACTTTAAAAATGTCATAAATATTGGGAAACTTATAACTCCTGAAATTACTGTATTCTCAAATTTTTCTATTTATCAAATCTTATTTTTAACTTTTGCCTTCCGTGATATGAAATCCGGTAGTGTAGGTATAAATAAAGCAGAGAAACTCGGTTTATATAAAATAAATCACATATCTCTCCCATAAACCCGGTTTCTTATAAAACTCCGAATCTAGATTTATTAAATTATCACTATGAGTATTGAAGTTTGGCCTTTTTTAGTAAGTCGTAACCGCTATCTTGACTACAGAACAGTGGTAGCTCCTGATTTCATCTGTGAAGCTAAGACTGGCAACTTATTGGCAAGAGTGACGACAGGAAATTTAACAGAACCAGGAAAGGGATTTATTAGACAAATTTTTGGTTCAAAAGTAGGAGATTTCACCATAGTTTATCGAATCTTAAAAGCTACACAAAAAGACCTAAATTCTCAAGTAGGAGATGAGATTCTTAAAGACCAATTTGGGAGAGAAATACTTCTAATTGAAGGAGTGGTTATTCAGGAAATTAAAAGTAAAGAAGCTGTTTTGATTTCCCAGAAAAATATAGAAGAAATTCATCAGAAATTGATAGAAGGATACACAGAATTTTGGGAGCATCGCGATCCACATCCAGCTATTCCTTCTCATCAGTTATCCTTAAGTATGGATGGTTCTAGTAGACCCTTAGAACTTGAAGAAATAGAACTATTTCAGGTTGAATATCCAATCTCTAACCACAATCAGGAAAAAAAAAGCGTAGGATTTATTAAATCTTGGGGTAATAACGTTAATTATGTTGTTTTTTTCACTATAATTTTGGCAGTAATGGTTGTTTTTGGGTGGATATACAAAAGTAAAATTTGGGGAACAAAGATAGTATATGACTGCACCACTATTGAGTATAAAAATATAAGATTAGAGAGTAAAAATAATATAGATGATGTTCTCAATAATCTACAAAAAGAGTACCCAGATGCAACAATACTCCTTGATGCTAAATTAGAACTAAAATCCAACGAACAATGGCAATATTTGATAAAAAGAGAAAAACTCAATGACTTGGAAAAGTATACCATTAACCTCTATGGAAATATCTTAAAGCTACAAGAACATCCACTTGATTTAGCGATCGCTCAACTTCGCAACCAGGAAATTGTTGAGTACATTAATATCAGCGCAAAAATTATAAATAAAAAGGAATGTCAAATAAATTCCTGAAGCAATCTCATAGATACCCTACAGTGGAAGAGATTGCTTCGGGGTGTCAATTTTTTCTGAATTCCCTACCTCCCTCAAATAAATATTAAAGGTTTATCTTTTACCAAAGCAAATGCTTCAACATCAAACCGATAAAGACTAGCGGGTCTACCTGCTCCCCGTGAAGTTTTTACCCCAGTATCAGATAAGAAACCTAACTTTAATAGCTTGGCACGAAAATTAGAATAATCTGAAAAATTGTCTCCTAAAATAGTTGTATAAAGTTGATACAATTCTCCTAAAGTAAACTGCTCTGGTAAAACATCAAAAGCAACAGGACTATACTCAAGTTTATTTCTTAATCTGAGATATCCATATTCAATAATTTGTTGATGGTCAAATGCTAACTGAGGAATTTGTTCCAGAGGATACCAAGCAATACCTGTTACTCCATCAGCAATTAATTCTGCTTCTTCAAATCTAACTAAGGCAAAATAACTGACTGATAAATATCTACAATTATAAATAGATTCTCTGGGGTCACGACCAGGACCGCCAAAACTATATAATTGCTCTAAATATAGATTTTTGACCTTAATTTTTTCCGCTAAAATTCTGTAAGCTGCTGCTTCTAAAGATTCTCCTTGTATTACTAATGTACCTGGCAAACTCCAGTAGTTAATAAATGGTTCCTTTTGTCGCATTACTAATAAAACCAATAGGCGGTTTTGTTGAGTATCGACAGAAAAAATTACGTTATCTACTCCTACTTTAAAATCTGCTTTATTATTTACACTTTTTCTATGGTCGCGTCCTGGCATTTGTACAAATGCTCCCGATATATATAATCTTTAATGGGAGGCGTAATAATTGCTGAGTCTCCTTGCTCGCGATATGCGGATGAGGAAACATTAGGAACTTCTAAAGAAGCTATTTTTACTCCTGTATTTAGTTCTCTTAATTTTTGCAAATCTGCCTCTTCTATTGTAATACCTTTTCTAGGTACAACTAATAATCCTACTTTCTGCAAAAGTTCTTCTATTTTATACCAATTTGGTAATTGTTTGACTAAATCTGAACCTACTACTAAAGTAAATTCAGCATTATGACATTTTTTTCTAGCACGTTCAACGGTTTCTATAGTACGACGACTACTTAATTCTGAATTGAGAGAAATATTGTTTTTATTAGAGTCAATATTTTCAATCAAAATTGATAACATTGCCGAACGTTGTTTGAGGGGTATTTTATGTGATTTAAAGGGATTATCTGATGCCCAAACTATTACTTTGTCGAAGTTTTGGGAAAGCCATTTAATAATTGTTTCATGTCCGGATGTTGGTGGATCGGCACTTGTACCGAATAAAGCTATTTGAGTCATTTTTTTTGATTTTATATAAGTTCCTAAATCGGACATCTTTCTAATATATTAGTGTAAGTATTTAGCCGTCAGCTATCAGCTATCAGCCATAAGTTATTGCTTTTTTTTAGGATAAAAGCTTTATTAATTGTCTTACTATTTC
>NZ_CEZPJD010000400.1:0-7051 GCF_983059655.1 Okeania sp. | reverse complement strand
ATCTCAAGAATTGTTGAAATTTGCTAAGGATAAACAGAAAAATTTATAAATTATCCCAGGGAACAGGGAACAGGCAACAGGCAACAGGCAACAGGCAACAGGGAACAGGGAACAGGGAACAGGGAACAGGGAACAGGCAACAGGCAACAGGGAACAGGGAACAGGCAACAGTGGTACGACCCCAGGGATATAGGGAGTGTGGGGAGTGTGGGGACCCACCCCTAACCCCTCCCAAGAGGGAGAGATGGGGAGATTGAATATTTAAGTGTGGATAGAATTATAAATATATACTGTATAAGCAGATTATATATGAGGGAACAGGGGTTTTAACCAGAGGTAATTATCCATTATCCATTATCCATTATCCATTATCCATTAATGAATCTATGTCCTCAGCAACTTGTTCCTTGCTATAAAATTAGGAAGGCAAGATAAGAATTTTGCCAAGGATGTACAGAGGAGACAAATTTATGTCTGCAACCATACCAACTATAACTGGATTATACATTCTATCCTCAGAAGAAAAACTGACTTTTCCGCTCAAACATACGGAAGTTAAAGCAAAGATAGTGGGCAACCTATCTAGGGTAGAAGTTACTCAACAATTTGAAAATCCATTCACCGAACCCCTAGAAGCAACTTATGTCTTCCCATTACCAGATGAAGCAGCAGTCGATGAAATGGAAATCAAAATCGGCGATCGCTTAATCAAAGGTAATATTAAAAAACGAGAAGAAGCAAAAAAAATCTATCAACAAGCTAAACAACAAGGCTGCACAGCGGGGTTACTCGAACAACAGCGCGATAATATTTTCACTCAGTCTCTGGCAAATATTAAACCAGGGGAGCAAATAGATGTAATTATTCGCTACACAGACTCCCTCAAATTTGAAGGTGGGGACTATGAATTTGTATTTCCGATGGTAGTTGGACCTCGCTATATTCCAGGAACACCTATAGATGGAAGTGGTGATACAGACCAAGTTCCTGATGCTAGTCAAATTACACCGCCAATAGTTCCCCCGGCAACTCGTTCGGGACATGATATTGGTTTGACAGTAGAAATAGACTGTGGGATGCCAATTTTTCAGGTGCATTCCATATCCCACCAAATTAAAACATCCGAGCGAAGAGAAATTGTTACGGTTAAATTAGAGAATAAAGATACCATCCCAAACAAAGACTTCATTCTCCGCTATCAAGTTGCTAGCAATCATACCAAAGCAACAGTATTAACTCAAGCAGATCAATGTGGCGGATATTTTGCCGTTTATCTAATTCCAGCTTTACGGTATCGCAGTGATGAAATTGTGCCGAAAGATGTGGTTTTCCTCATGGATACTTCTGGCTCCCAAATGGGAGAACCCTTGCTCAAATGTCAGGAATTGATGCGCCGTTTTATTCACGGACTTAACCCCAACGATACTTTCACAATTATCGACTTTTCCAATACTGCCAGAAAACTGTCAGAAAAACCCTTGGCAAATACACCTAAAAATATTGCCGCTGCAATTAAATATATCAATAGATTAAATGCAAATGGTGGCACTGAATTACTTAATGGCATCCAAGAAGTTTTGAATTTTCCACCTCCACCTGCGGGAAGACTGCGGAGTATTGTAATGTTGACTGATGGTTATATTGGTAATGAAAAGGCAGTATTGGCAGAAGTGCAAGACAAACTCCAACCAGGTAACCGACTTTATAGTTTTGGCGTTGGTAGTTCGGTAAATCGATATTTGATTAACCGTTTGGCAGAAATTGGGCAGGGCATTGCCAGGGTTGTACGACAGGATGAACCTACTGAGGAAGTAGCAGAGAAATTTTTCCAACAAATTAATAATCCTGTATTGACTCAAATTGAGGTTGAGTGGAATGGTAGGGGTGAAGTACCAGAAATTTATCCGGTGGCAACTCCAGATTTGTTTGCCGAACAACCTTTGGTTTTGTTTGGGCAGAAACAGGATGCTGTGGGAGGTGAGTTACAGGTTAATGGTATTGCTGCTGGTGGGGAAATTTATCAGCAGACTTTTGAGATGATTTTTGCTGAGTCTGACAATACAGCAGTTGCTCAAATTTGGGCCAGGCAAAAGATTAAGCATTTGATGAATCAGATGTTTGATTATGATAAAAAGTCGATAGTAAAAGAGGTGACGGAGACAGCTTTAAGTTATCAACTGTTGTCAGAATATACGGCGTTTGTGGCAGTAAGTGAAGAAGTGCGAGTTGAACCTGATGGTAAGAGTATTTCGATGGAAGTTCCTGTGGAAATGCCGGAAGGAGTGAGTTATGAGGGGATTTTTGGGGCAGCATCTCCAATACCTCAAGTAGAAAAATATGCAGCTCGTGGTATGTCATATTCAAATGCTAGCCTAAAGAAGCGATCGAGTAAAAATATACAAGCATCAGCACCTCAAGCAACAAATTGGATGGAGCAAGAAAGGGAAAGAGGTATTACAATTCCCGAAACAGCTGAATTATCTTACGATCTATTTTCAGATGCAGAAGATGATATCGATCTATTTTTAGAAGCAGAAGATGATATTGATGTAGACGATATTACTCAAGAAGTTTCAAGCAAGTCAACTGATACTCCTTTGGAAATCATCCAAGTTATCGGGTTAGATGCAGCAGGAGAGGAAAATCTGAAGCAGTATCTACAGAATGTAAATTTACCACCAAATATTCATGGTGAAATAGTTTTGGAATTGCAGGTGAAAGGCGATCGCGTACTTCGAGTAATTTTAGATGATGAAATTTCTACTTTGAAGGAGAAAAAAATTGTAGAAGAAATTAAGCGCTCGCTCCTAAAATGGCGCGTTCCCTCTGCTGCAAATAAGATTCAGATTACAATCAAAGTTAGTTCCTAATATTAAGAAGTTGGGGGATAGCAAAATTCTATTCCCCCAGATGAGCTGTTGCCTATTGCCTGTTGCCTGCGCACAGCGCTATATTACTCTGGCAATATCTCAGTAACAGTTTCATAAAAATTAGTTTCTGGTGGTTTAGCAAATAAATGTGACATTTGTTCCAATGCAGCTTTATAAGCATCAGTTTGATTAGCATCCATAGCTTCAACCCCTTCCCAAAAAATTACAGCAATACCTTTATCTGTTCCTGGCAACTGCAATAAATAAGCTCCCTTAAAACCTTCGTTATAGGTAGCAACTGCCTTTTCATAAAGTTCCCTTGCTTCTTCAAATTTTCCTGGTTTAAATTCTCCCAAGGCAACATAAGCATATTTATGCTTCAAAAAGTCCATAAAATCTGACATTTTTTCTCCTGATACACTAGATAGGATTTAATATCATATCCATATCCGTGTATCCGTGCCATAATCCGTGTGAGCCACTCCCCTACTCCCTACTCCCCCACTCCCCCACTCCCCCACTCCCTACTCCCCCACTCCCCCACTCCCTACTCCCTATTGCCTACTCCCTGAAATAATATCCTCAGACAAAGATTTCCAGAAAGGATTATTTTTTCCTAAACGGGTTGTATTTGTCGCATCATGGATACTTCCCCTGAGATTCTGATAATATTTATCGTCCATAAAATTAATATTTAAACCAGCATCAGCTACTAACCTGCGGAATTTTTCCTGAGTATAATCTCTACCATTAATTAATGCTCCTACAGGATTTGAAACCAACAATTCTCCGTTAACTACCACCGAATTCACCATATTTGGCCACCAAGAATAACCGCTATATCCAAACATAGCTGGCACTTGAATAATCTGGTCATCACTTAAGTTAAATTCCTGCTTCAACTTTTCAATTAATGGATCTAATTTTTCCCGCTGCAAATAAAGATTATGCTGAATTAACTTCTGATTTTTTAGCGCTGCTCGTACCGTTGTTTGAGTGCTTAAACCACGATTTATTGCAGCTTGTCCATATCCTTGTAGACTCAATTCTTCTAATAGTTTAACCCCTGCTTCTGGACTAACAATTAACATTAAAGGTTTGCCATATTTACTAGGAATAAAAGTAATAATTTCATCTACATGACGAATCATTAACCAAGAAGTATCAATATCTACTGGCGGACCTTGAATTTTTTGTGCTTTAATAAAATCAACGATTTCTGGATTCAGACCTACTTCACCTGCCTGACCATAATAAATTCTTCCAAGCTCATATCCTTGTAGAGGTGGTGTCACTTCTAGGTTGCCATAAGCATCTGCCCATCTATTCAGGGGATCGAGTTGTCTAGGTTTACCTACTTCAAACCAGCCAAAATCTTCTTTGAGCAAACTTCTAGCGTATTGGTCATTTTCCCCTGGGCGGTTAGCTTTAAGTGCCACATTCATATTACGGGTTTGACCTTGAGAGGGAAATTGCACATAACCTATTTCTTTAGTATCTTGCATCCAGGTAGTACCGCCAGAATTAATTTGAGCTTTAGCGCCTGTTTTTTCGACTATCTGTTTGATTTTGGCGACAAATTCTTGATTGCCAAAACCACGTTCACTGACATGAAGCTCTTTGACTGGAGCAGTATTAGGAGACATTAACCAGGGAACTACACCTATTTGAATACTATCGGAGGCAATTTGTCTGCCATTTTTTTCAGCGATCGCTGTTAATTTAACGACTCCTTTCCAGTTGCGATCTGCGAACTGTTTAGCTTCCACTCCTAATACTATTTTCTCTCTAGATATTAATGCTTCAGTACCAGAAATATCTATTGGTTGCCATCCGTCTTCTGTTTTTTGGAATACATTGATATAGTCACTAGCATCTGTGTCTGTTGAGATATAGATTTGAGCATCTTTATAATTTTCTGCTACTTGAATATTCACCAGCGCCAAGTCTGCCTCATCACTTTCGCCATTAACTTCTCGATCGCGCCAGTCTGGTATTAGATCGCCATTATCATCATCGCTATTAAATAACATCAATGCTCCTTCTGATAGAGACCATTCTTCTCTACTCGATCTGTCAGCTTTATCTAACTCTCCGTCTCTGTTAGTGTCGCCATACATGGTGAAACCGGGAGATAAACTATATGCAATGGGTGAATAATTGGTTGTATTATTGTTTGTGTCGTCTTCTATATTTTCTATCCATCTTCTTGCTGCTATTACTTTTTCATAGGAGGCAACTGCTAGATATCCCTGATATTCGATCATTTTTTCGATCGCTTTATCTGTAATGAAAGAATTTTGGGGAATTTCACGCAGGTTAGAAATTGCCTCTAACCAAAGATTTTCTGCTTCTTGCCAGGTTTGGTAATTTGCCTGAATTGTTTTTCCTTTTTTTACTGCCTTACTTGCGTTGGCGATCGCTTGCTTCCAGCTTTGGGATGCTTTTTCTTCTTTAATAATATTAGCTTCTACGTTACGGAAGTTTTTCAGGGTTTTTTCATATTGTTGTAGGTGGAATTTGTATTGCCAGGGTTCTTCTACTTCTTGGAGACTTGGCCTTTGAGAAACTTTATTCAGTTCAGCTTTTATTTCGTCTCTAAGCTGGTAAAGTTCTGATAGTGAATTTACTTTTCTTGTAGTTTTTAAGTTGTTGTTTACTGACTCAAGCGTTTCTAAGGGCGAAACTAGTGAATTTCCTTGTTCTAGAAGGGAAGGTTGTGCCACTGCTTGAGGAACAGGCACCCAAATAATTGCTACTAATGCTCCAATGGTATTAACTAGAGCTACTTTGACATATCTAATCCAACACATAGTATATATCCTCGTATATAGTAATGGATTTTACCTGATTTTTGGTACTCAGAGGACTAATTTCCGATCTTCTCAATATTGAATCTACTGGAGTCCAACCAAATCATTGATGACGGTGCAATAGTAGAGAGTGTGTGGGGTGTGTAGAAAGTGTCAGGAGCGTGGGGAGTCTGGTAATAAATTAAAAAATATATACCTTTAATATTACAGGAGCAAGATAACTGAGTAATTATTCCTTCACCAAAAACTAAATTAAGCCTAATTAAGTGAGTATTAATAAATTTATATTTCCGGTTGAGAGATTGCAATTCGTAAGGTATTACAGAATTTTAAAATATCTCTGTTAGTTAAGTTTTTTGTACCTAAATTATAATTTTTCAACCGGAAATTATTTTAAGGTTCTCGAACCCATTCCTGATTTGGTTTTGCCCAATTGGCTGTTTCCACATTATTAGCACTGGAACTATTACTAGGCAACTCTAAGCAGTAACCAGCACCATATACTGTTTTAATATACCGAGGATGGCGAGGGTCTGGTTCCATCTTTGTTCTCAGATGTCTAATATGGACTCGGATCGTCTCAATATCATCATCTGGGTCGTAACCCCAGACTTCCTTGAGAATTTCACTAGGGGAGACTGTCTGGCCATGTCGTTGTAGTAAACAATGGAGTAACTCAAATTCTAAATGAGTTAGTTTTACTGTTTGTTCAAACCAAATAGCCTCAAATCTTTCAGGAACAAGAGTCAGAGGACCATAATTCAGGATTTCACTATGTTTTGCTGCTTGTGGGATTCGATCTGTGCGTCGCAGTAGGGCACGCACTCGTGCCAGCATTTCTTCTACTTCAAAGGGTTTTGTTAGATAATCATCTGCTCCAGCATTGAAGCCTTCTACTTTATTTTGGGTTTGACTTAAAGCAGTTAACATCAGTACCGGAATATCGGCTGTCCGTTCATCACGACGCAGACGTTGACAAATTGTAAACCCATCGACCTTTGGCAGCATTAAGTCTAATACTATCAGGTCTGGTAGTAGTTGCAGGGCTAGAGCTTGCCCTTTTATTCCATCTTCTGCTTGGCTAACTTCATAGCCGGCCATTTCTAGGTTGACAGCAACGAGTTCTGCGATCGCAGGATCGTCGTCAATGACGAGTATTCTAGGCATCATTTGCTACACTTAACCTAATAATTTTTTTTATTGTAATGTTTAATTAAGATTTTTAAGTTTTTTCTAACGTTTTTTCATTCAATGTTACACTTGTTTTTCAATACATAGATTATTTTTGTATTATAGTTCTACTTTTCTCTAACATAATTTTACTTTTTTGTCAAGTAACGCAATCTTTTTGTAGGGAGTAGGGAGTAG
>NZ_CEZPJD010000399.1:0-7057 GCF_983059655.1 Okeania sp. | reverse complement strand
GTCTTACCCCCACCAACTAATTTTTTCAGCAAACCCTAACTAGATATTCTGATTCCAGACAAAAACATCTCGACTATTATTATTATCTCCCACTACCAAATTAGTAGCAAAAGAGTCAAAAGCGACAACTTCCCCGGAAGCAGAAATTGCCGGATTAAAAGAAGTCAAATTTCCTTCTAACCCCTGATAATTTACTGATATTTTAGTCGTGACACCATTTAGCAAATCCCGCACGAATATATCATTAGTGCCATTGCTATCCCCAGGCACCAGTAACGGGTCGAAAGAATCAAAAGCTACAAACCTACCATCACCAGAAATCGTCGGTGCAAAGGAACTTCTACTGACCTGGTTACTAAAAATATCCACAGAGACGCGAGTCATGATGCCATTTGCTACATCGCGCACAAATATATCTCTGACACCATTTGTATCTCCTGGTACTAGATTAGTTGCCGTAGACTCAAAGGCAATAAAGCGACCGTCAGTAGAAATAGAGGGAGCGATTGAACTGAAATCTCCTTGGTTTCCTAAAGCATCTACTGAAATACTGCTGGTCATTCCAGTTAGGGTATCGTGCCAAAAAACGTCTCTGGCATTATTGGTATCTCCTGCCACAATATTAGTCGCAAAAGAGTCAAAAGCGATAAAGCGACCATCAGCAGAAATAATGGGGTTGAAAGAACTGAAATTTGCTCGATCGCCCAGGGAGTTTCTAGATATTTGGGCAGTCATACCAGTTAGGGTGTCGTGTAGAAAAATATCTCTGGCGTTGTTAAGATCTCCCATAACTAGGTTGGTTGCATCAGACTCAAAGGCAATGAAGCGACCGTCGGCAGAAATAGTGGGGTTTATTGAGGCAGCATTGCTTTGGTTGCCTAGAGAATCTACGGATATCCTAGTAGTTGTAGCAGTTAAAAGGTCTCTGAGAAAAATGTCTGTTGTATTATTGCTATCTCCTGGCACTAAATTAGTGGCATTAGAGGCAAAGGTTACAAAGCGACCATCGCCAGAAACAGAAGGATGAAAAGAATTGAGATTTCCGCCAAACCCAAAAGAGTTTAGCGAAACAATATCTGTAGTTTGAGTTTGTCTGTCTGTAATGAAAATATCTGTTTGGTTATTTGTGTCTCCTATTACTAAGTTATTAGCAGCAGATTCAAAAGCAATATAACGACTATCGGCGGAAATAGAAGGATTAATGGAAAAGTTATTTCCTTCATTTCCTTGAAAATTTACAGATAGGCGATGGATGTTTGTTTGGGAAATAATGTTTGTAACCATGCTCCGACCATAAAAGTTTATGTTATTGACTTAGTAATAATATCAAGCGTGATAAATGTTTGCTACAGATAGTTAGTGGGACTTACACAACTTAACTGCTAAAATTAGACTATTGTTAGGACTACCAGTATTCAACCGAACATGATATAATCATGATTTGTTTGGCAATTGAAATCGAAATCAGATAAAATAGTACTCATAATATTTAGCCTAAATTCCTGGTGATAGTGATGCTAAACTTAGCTGGTTATCAAGAAATCAATCAAATCTATGCTGGACAACGCACGCTAGTCTATCGAGCAATTCAAGAAACTTCTCGGCAATCGGCGATCGTCAAAGTTTTACGCAACCCTCGTCCTAGTTTTAATGAATTGGTTCAATTTCGCAACCAATACACGATCGCTAGTCACCTGGAACATCCAGCTATTGTTCAATGCTTATCCTTAGAACCCTATACTAATGGTTATGCCCTAGTAATGGCCGACTCAGAATCGATTGCTTTGTCCGATTATTGGCCGACTCAAAGCCATTCCCTCAATGAATTTCTCCACATAGCCATCCAACTAGCAGAAGCTCTCCAATATCTCGCTCAACAACGTATTATCCACAAGGACATCAAACCCGCTAATATTCTCATCCAACCTGAAACTCATCTAGTCAAACTCATCGACTTCAGCATCTCCACTTTACTACCAAAAGAACAACAAAAACTTATCAACCCCAATATTCTGGAAGGAACCCTTGCCTATATTTCCCCCGAACAAACTGGACGCATGAATCGAGGTATTGATTATCGTACAGACTTCTACTCCCTTGGTGTAACATTTTTTGAACTGCTAACCGGAAAATTACCGTTTGATACCCGCGACCCCATGGAACTTGTGCATTGTCATCTGGCAAAAATGCCAACTGTATTAGGAAACGGGGAAGAAATACCCCAAGTACTGTCAGATATTGTGATGAAGTTGATGGCCAAAAATGCTGAAGAGCGATATCAGAGTGCTTTTGGCTTGAAATACGATCTAGAGCAATGTCTACAGCAGTTAGAAACTACAGGAAAAATTACATCATTTGAGCTGGGAGAGAGAGATGTATGCGATCGCTTCCTGATTCCTGAAAAACTTTACGGACGAGAATCAGAAGTGAAAGTTTTACTAGATGGGTTTGAGCGTGTTGCTAATCCCTCCCAGACCACCCTTAGCAAAGGGGGAGTAGAAATGATACTTGTGGCAGGATTTTCAGGCATTGGGAAAACTGCAGTTGTTAATGAAGTTCACAAACCTATAGTTAAGCAACGAGGCTACTTTATCAAGGGTAAGTTTGACCAGTTCAATCGTAATATTCCCTTTTCTGCTTTCGTGCAAGCTTTCCGAAATTTGATGGGACAATTGCTAGGAGAGTCGGATGCCGAACTAGCTAACTGGAAAGCTAAAATCCTCAATGCACTGGGAGAAAATGGGCAGATAATAATTGAAGTGATTCCAGAGCTGGAAAGAATTATTGATCGACAGCCACCTGTTGCCCCGCTCTCTGGTAGTGCAGCACAAAATCGCTTTAATCTACTGTTTGGAAAATTCGTGCGGGTATTTACTACAAAAGAGCATCCTCTGGTGATTTTTCTAGATGACTTACAGTGGGCGGACTCGGCATCGCTCAACTTAGTTAAATTGTTGATGGATGAATCAGAAACAGGTTATCTATTGGTATTGGGAGCTTATCGCGACAATGAAGTTTTTCCAGCTCATCCATTGATTTTAACTTTAGATGAAATTGAAAAACAGGGGGCTAACATTAATACCATAACTCTAGAGCCTCTGGAAGAACTAGATATTAATCGCTTGGTTGCTGATACATTATTGTGTTCCGTAGATATTGCTGTACCTTTATCTGAATTAGTATATCATAATACCAAAGGAAATCCGTTTTTTACAACTCAATTTTTGAAAGGGTTATATGAGGAGAACTGTATTACATTTGAAGCGGATAAAGGCTACTGGCAATGTGACCTAGCACAAACACGACAATTGGCTCTGACAGACGATGTGGTAAAATTCATGATAGAGCGATTGCGAAAATTACCGGAAGCAACCCAGGCAGTGTTGAAGCTAGCAGCTTGTATTGGTAATCAATTCGACTTAGGAACGTTGGCAGTGGTATGCGAGGGCACTCAGGAGCGAGTGGCAACAAACTTGTGGCGGGGGTTACAAGAAGGGTTTATTATTCCAGAAAGCCAGACCTATAAATTTTTCCAGGGAATGCAGAATGAAGAAAATGAGGTAGAAACAATTTCAGTGGGCTATCGGTTTTTGCACGACCGCGTTCAACAAGCAGCTTATTCATTGATTTCTGAAGAGAAAAAACAAGCGACTCATCTTGATATTGGTACTTTACTTCTAGAAAAATTATCAGCCACCGAACGGGAAGAGAGAATTTTTGAAATAGTCAACCATTTAGACCTTGGGCGGACATTAATAACCAAAGCAGTACAACGAGAGGAGCTAGCAAAACTTAATTTATTGGCAGGGAGTAAAGCTAAAGCCTCCACAGCTTATGCCGGAGCTTTGAGCTACATCCAAGTTGGAATTGAGCTTTTACCCGATGACTGCTGGCAACAACATTATGAACTCAGCTTTTCTCTATATAAAGAAAGGGCAGAAGTGGAGTATTTGAATGGCAATATCGAAGCGGCTGAAATGTGGATCGAACTCATCTTGAAAAATGCCTTGACTCCCATGGAAAAAGCAGAAGTATATAATATGTCAATTCTTCAGTATACTCTGCAAGCTAAGTATCCAGAAGCTATTCAAGCAGGCCGGCGAGGTCTAGCGTTAGTTGATGTTGACCTTCCTGAAGAAAATTTTGAACAAGTAAGAGATGCAGAATTAGCGATCGCTACAGAAACTTTTAAAAATCTATCGTTTGATTCCCTGACTGACTTACCTTTGATGACTCAACCAGAACAAAAAATGGCAATCAAGCTTTTAATTACCTTGGGGCCACCAACTTATCGTTCTCATCAAAGGCTATGGTCTGTCATTTGCGCCAAAGCAGTTAATCTGTGCTTGAAATACGGAAATACACCGGAAGTTGGATATATTTATCCTGCCTTTGGTGGTTTGCGAGGATATGCTCTGAATAATTATAAAAATACGAATAAGTTGCTTGATGTCACTATTCAGTTAACTCAAACCTTTAACAAGTCCGCCCAGAGTGTTGCTTATTTGATGATTGGTAGTTCCCTCAGACATTGGTCTCATCCTCTCAAGGTAGCAACAGAAGATTATCTCTCATCTTATAAAATAGGTTTAGAATCAAGCAATTTGCAATATGCAGCTTATGCTTTTGGTCATAATATGTATTGCCGTTTCTATCAAAGCATTCCCCTAGAAAAACTACTAGCAGAAATTAGCGAGTCATTAGCCTTCACTCAAAAATACAAAAATCAGTGGGCGATCGATCTTTTCATTGGCGGTGGGATGCTCTTTTCAGAATTGATGGGAGTAAGAACTAATGTAGTCGAATCTGAATATTTAGACAAATGTCGCGAGCATAAAAACTGGCAGGTAATTTGCATTTATAATATATTGAAAACTCAACTTCTGTTCTTGTACGACCGACTGGGGGAGGCCCTAGAGTGTTGCCAACAGGCTGATGCAGAAATTATTAACGTTGCACCTCAAGGGTTGCTTCCTTATGCCCATCACTTATTCATTCATTCATTGCTGATGGCATCACTCTATCCCAATGCAACAGAGACTCAAAAATTAGAATATGGGGAAAAAATTTCGACCTATCAAAAACAGCTTGCCATTTGGTCACAGAATTGTCCGGAAAATTTCCTGCATTTGTGTTGTTTGCTGGAAGCAGAAATTGCTCGAATTTCGGGACAAATTTTAGAAGCTATAGAATTATACGACCGCGCCATTGCCCTAGCTAAAGAAAACGAATATCTCCAAGAAGAAGCATTAGGGAATGAACTAACAGCCAAATTTCACCTCGACTGGGGGAAAGAAAAAATTGCTGCTATCTATATGCAGGAAGCATACTACTGTTATGCTCGTTGGGGAGCCAAAGCTAAGACAGACCAACTAGAAGAAAAATATCCTCAACTGCTTGCTCCCATTATTCAAGAAACTCAATCTCCCCTCAATTTCGACCAAACCCTCAACTCTATCCAAAACCTTGACACGGGGAGTTCTTCTTCTTCTCCTTATATCCTAGATCTCGTCTCCATCATTAAAGTATCCCAAGCCATCTCCCAGGAAATAGAATTCAATACATTAACATCTAAGCTAATGAATATTGTCGTCGAAAATGCAGGAGCTGACAAAGGTGCATTAATTTTAAACAATACTGGCACTTGGGAAATTATTGCCCAATGTGAGAAGAGCAGTTGTCTCCTATCACCCATGCCTCTTAATGATGCCGAAACTCTTCCCCTAAGTATCATTAATACAGTCAAACGTACAAAAAAAATTCTCCTAATCAACGATATTGGCCAAAATACCACCTTCTCTGGGGATACTTATTTGATGCAAAACTCCCCTAAAAGTCTGATCTGCACTCCCATTATCAACCAAGGCCAATTAATTGGCCTGATATATCTGGAAAATAACTTCATCGCAGAAGCATTCACCCCAAACCACATTGAAATTCTCAAGCTCCTAAGTGCTCAAGCTGCTATCTCCATCGAAAACGCTCAACTCTATAATACCCTCGAACAAAAAGTTCAACAGCGCACTGCCGAATTATCTCAAGCTCTCGAAGACCTCAAAGCCACTCAAAAACAACTTGTAGAATCAGAAAAAATGGCTGCTTTGGGAGGATTAGTTGCTGGAGTTGCCCACGAAATCAATACCCCAATTGGCACGAGTATTACTGTTGCTTCTACTCTAGCGGACGAAACTCAAAACTTTACCAAAGCTATAGCTCAAGGACAACTGAAACGCTCTGTACTTAATAATTATCTAGATTTAGCTGGAGAAAGTACCCAACTGATGTTGAGTAACTTGAGTCGAGCTGGAGAATTAATTCAAAGCTTTAAACAAATAGCTGCTGACCAAAGCAACCTCGAATACCGATGTTTTAACCTCAAAGGATACCTCAAAGAAATTGCTTTAAGTTTAGCTCCCCAAATGAAAACATCTTATACTCTCACTGTAGAAGGGGACGAAACTATTAAAATTGATAGTTATCCAGGGGCCTTAGCTCAAATTGTCACCAATTTAGTCACCAACTCCCTAACTCATGGGTATCCTTCGGAAGAAGCAGGAAATTTCACCTTGGGCATTCGCCAAGAAGGTGATAAAATACAGCTTGAATATAGTGATGATGGTTGTGGCATTGAAGAGGAAAATTTAGGCAAGATTTTTGAGCCATTTTTCACCACTGCCAGGAGTAAGGGGGGAACAGGATTGGGATTACATATTGTCTATAATTTAGTGACCCAAAAGTTACAAGGGACAATAGAAGTTGATAGTCAGGTGGGTTTAGGCACAAAATTTGTTATAACTATTCCTTTTGCTCAGGAGTAGGGGAGCGGGGGAGTAGGGGAGTAGGGGAGTGGGAGAGATGGAATATTGGGCGTTGCTGTTCTGGGTATGATTTTGCCCCCCGAGCACCCCAATTTTGGGGGGAATAAAACTCTAAAAGTCCCCCTTGATCCCCCTCCCGTCCCCCTTGGAAAGGGGGAAGCCAGAAGATGCTTCGCTTTTGAACGATGGGAAGCCAGATGTTGCTGCGCTTTTTGTTGAATGGGGGATGCGCGGGGGCT
>NZ_CEZPJD010000398.1:0-7081 GCF_983059655.1 Okeania sp. | reverse complement strand
TATGTAGTGCATCTGCTCTAATATCAGCTACTTTCTTGTGGAGTTTTGCTAGTTTCTTTACTGCTTTGCGTCTGTTTTTGGAGCCAATAACTTTTTTACTGACTGCACGTTGATGACGAACTAATCTTTTTTTTGCTTTCCTGTAGGCTTTGACATTGGCAAATTTAGTTCCATCAGAACAGGTTGCTAATGTATTTATGCCTATGTCTACACCAATAGTTTCTCCTACTTTTTCTGTTGGTTTGGATTCAAAATTGTACTTAAAACTGATGTACCAACCATCTGCTCGTTTGGATATTCTGACATTTTTTACTGGTATTGAAGGTAAAATTTCATAAGTTTTTACTATTCCTATTCTGGGTAATTGTATGTAGTTTCCTTGGAAAATTTTGATACTTCCTTCTAAGTAAAAGCTGTCTTTTCTACCTTTTTTCTTAAAGACTGGAAATCCACGTCCCCGAATAGTTAAAAAGTTTTTAAATGCCCTTTCTAAATCTCTTAATGCTTGTTGAGGGGCACATTTAGATACCTCATAATACCAGGGATTAATTGATTTGACTTCGGCTACTAAACGTTTATGCAGGGTGATGGCGCTTGGGCGAAATTTAGTTTCTTCGTACTCTTTTATGCAAGTTGCTAATCCCCAATTATAAGCATGACGAGCTACTCCTGCGTGTTTGGCAAGTATTGTTTTTTGTTGGTTGTTAAGTTTGAGCTTAGTCTTAAAAGATTTCATGATTATTGTTTTTGTTGGCACTAAGCGCGCAGTTGTGCTGTTTCATATATAGTTAATAAGTTAGACATAAATCTAGTGTATCACAGAGTATTTGTCTAATTGTGTCTCACTTTGTCTAATTATTTTAATACTGTTGATAGCCCCATCTTCCCTCACTCCTAATCTTCCCATCAAACTTAGTAGGCTTTAACGGTAAAAGATGAGATGTCAAAAACAATAATATTAGTTATTATATTAGTAAATGTTAAATAATCAAAATAATATAATTTCTTAATATTAGCTAATAAAGAGTTATGAAATCTGATGTCAACAGTTTGCGTACCTGCCAACAACAGTTAGTTGATTTACAAAATGAAAATGCTATTCTTAGAGAACGTCTATATCAGTTGGAGCAAATATTAGATATTTTACCCGAAAGCTTGATTTGTCAAGATTTGAAAAACCAGGAAATATTTTATAGTAATCATGCTTTTCAGCAACAAAGCCGTGAAAATCAAACTAAAATTTCAGAAGTCAGCAGGGTGACAAACGATAGACATCCAGTAGAAAAAACTACCGAAATCAAACTAAATGACAATATAGAAGAGCGTTATTTAGCTATTCATCAAATTCCTCTGCGTAATAGTCAAAGAAAAATTAGTTATTTGGTAACATTTTCTCAAGATATCACTGAGTTAAAACAGCTTCAACAATCACAACAGCTATTGCTCTCAATTATCGATAGCTTACCTCAAATGATTTTTTGGAAAGACCGCAACAGCATTTTTTTAGGGTGCAACCGTTACGCCGCTCAAATTTGTGGTTTTTCATCACCTACAGAAATTATTGGTAAAACTGACTACGATATGCCTACTACAGAGGAAGAATCTGAGTGGTATCGGGAATGCGATTTTAGAATTATGGAGACTAATACTCCAGAGTTGAATATTGTAGAAACCCAACATCGTCCAGATGGTAGTCAAGCTTGGATCAATACGCATAAAGTACCACTCCATGACCAAGAAGGAAATGTGACAGGTATAGTAGTATCCATCGAAGATATCACTGAAAAAAAGCACACAGAAGCACAACTACAAGAAGTTACAGCTCGTTGGCAACGTATTGCTGCTAGCACCCCTGGACTTTTTTATCAATATTGTCAATCTCCTACAGATCCTATAGGAAAATTCACCTTCCTGAGTGAAGGTTGTTATGATATCTACGAACTCGATCCAGAAGCTGCACTTCATGATAATAGTATCTTGTGGGAATTAGTTCACCCTGAAGATCTCCCCACCTTTCAGCAGTCTGTAACTCAGGCTTTCACACTTAAAGCAGTATGGCAAACAGAATATAGAATTACTACTCCTTCTGGCAAGCTCAAGTGGCTACAAGCAACTGCAATGCCATGCAAACAAAATGATGAAAATGTCTATTGGGATGGCGTTATTCTTGACACTACCGAACTAAAGAAAACTGAATTTGCTCTAAGTCGGAGCGAAAAAAGATTGAGACGATTTTTTGAACAGTGTCCTCTAGCTGCAATAGAATGGGATGCTGATTTTCGTGTTGTTGAATGGAATCATACTGCAGAAAAAATCTTTGGTTATAGCAAAGCAGAAGTCCATGGCAAGTTGATTTCAGAATTGAATCTTGTTCCTCCCTCAGCACAAGATGATGTAGATCAAGTAATTCAAAAGTTACTGGCAGGAACAGGAGGAACATTCAGCATAAATGAAAATATCACTAAGACAGGAAAAATTATTGTTTGTGAGTGGCACAACTTTGCATTTTATGATGACGACCGCCAGCTAATTAGCATTTTCACTATGGCGCATGATGTCACAGAGCGCCAAAAAATTCAATCTGAATTACTCCAACAGCGACAGTTACTCAGAACTATTGTAGATACTTTGCCCCAAGCTATTTTCTGGAAAGACTGCAATAGTATTTACAAAGGTTGTAATAGTACATTTATTAGAGAAATAAATCACCAACCTTGCTCAGAAATTGTTGGTAATACAGACTATAATTTGGCCTCGAATGAGGAGGAGGCCAGATTAGAACAACAGAGCGATCAAGAAGTTATGCAATCTGGTAAACCACAAATGCACTTAGTTGAGCAAAGACAGCTTCCTAATGGCAATCTGACTTGGTTAGATATTTGTAAAGTCCCATTAGTTGATGAAAATGGTAGAATATTTGGGATTCTTGGTACTTATGCAGATATTACTGAACGCAAGCGAACCGAACAACAGTTACGAGAAAAGGCTCAACGAGAACAACTGTTTAACCAAATTATCAGTCAGATTCGCCAATCCCTGGACATTGAAACTATTCTAAATACTACTCTCAATAGAGTTCGGGAATTGATGCAAACAGATCGATGCCTTTTTTTCTGGTATTGTACTGATGCAGAAGAGCCTTATTGTTATATTAGTAATGTGTCTCAACTTCCAGGTTTACCCGATATACCACAGAAGTACCCAGCTTCGATATTAGGTTCAATTAATCAGAAGGTTTTGCACTTAGAAGTTATCAAAATAGTTGATACTGACTTAGAACCAGATAGAACTTTTCAAAAATTGCTCAAATCATTAGGAATTCAATCTTTTCTATCTGTTCCCTTTCAAAAAACATCAGGTCAAATTGGAGCATTAGTATGTAATAATCACACTCAGGTACGCAACTGGAATGATACAGAAATTAGTTTACTACAAGCTGTAGTGGAACAGTTAGATATTGCCTTGACTCAAGTAGAACTTTATAATCAAAGTCGCAGCAAGACAAGAGAATTAGAAACTACTCTCAAGAAACTGAAGCGGACTCAAGCTCAGATGATTCAAAATGAAAAGATGTCTAGTTTAGGTCAACTTGTCGCAGGAGTAGCTCACGAAATTAATAATCCTGTCAGTTTTATTTACGGCAATCTTTCTTATGCTAAACAATATACTCAAGATTTATTCCATTTGATTGAGCTATATCAAACCCATTACCCTAACCCACATACTGAAATTCAGGAAGTAATAGAAGAGATGGAATTAGAATTTTTGCAGGAAGATTTACCGAAACTTCTCAACTCAATGAAAGTGGGAGCTAATCGTATTGAAGATATTGTCAAATCTTTGAGAAATTTTTCACGCCTCGATCAATCTGGACATAAAAAAGCTAACCTCCATGAAGGAATTGATAGTACTCTTACTATTTTATACAATCGTATTAATAGGCGAAATCATTTTCCGGCAATTGAGATAGTTAAAAATTATGGCAATATTCCACAAGTGGAATGTTATCCAGGACAGCTTAATCAGGTATTTATTCATATAATTAGTAATGCCATCGATGCTATTGAAGAAAAAGATGCAAAGCGGACTATGGAACAAATTAAATCAGAACCAAGCTTAATTGAAATTTCTACTAAAATTGTTGGTAAGTTTGTACAAATTTGTATTCGGGATAATGGAACTGGTATTCCACCAGAAGTTAAAGAACGTCTTTTCGATCCTTTCTTTAGTACTAAGGATGTTGGTAAAGGTACTGGACTAGGATTATCTATTAGCTATGAAATTGTAGTTGAGAAACATGGCGGTAGCCTAAAATGTAACTCTAATCTTGGTAAAGTAACGGAGTTTGTGATGAAAATTCCCATGAAGCTTATACCGTTTCGCTAAAGTCAAATTCGCTAAAGTCAAAAGTTAAAAGTTAAGTAAGTTGGCCTAAAAAAAACTAAGTATTTAACAAAAAGTAAAGTAGCTCTAAAACCTCTTCCCTTCTGCCCTATGCCTTCTTCCTTCTTCCTTCTTCCTTCTTCCTTCTTCCCTCTTTAAGAAGATGGTATTAAACGTTTTCTCATAGATTCTGCACGTCTTTTCGCAGTATCATTTTTGGGGTCACATTTTAGTGCTGACTCATAAGCTTCTAAAGCTTGAGCAGTTAATTTTTTCTTCTCATAAGCATGGCCTAAATTATTATAGACAGTTACATAATTAGGGTCTATTTTTAATGCTTCTTTGTATTGCCTAATAGCAATATCGTATTGATCTTTAGCAAAGTAGGAAAAACCAAGAGCATTATAAACTTTAGCAGAACTTTCTGAATTTTCTGAGTCTTTTAATTTCACACCTTTTTGTAACAATTCAATTGCTTGAGAATACATTTTTTTTTCTAAAAATATACTGCCAAGCTGATAATATTCGTCTATTGTTCCCTGTTCGTTTTTCAGTTTATTTGTCAATTTAGAAAGCTGACTTTCAGTTTTCCTTGTCTTAGTAATCTGGCGAATGACAAATATACCGGATACAGACAATAATATTAATAGTATTAGTAGGTATAAAACTGGTAGAGTGCTATCCATAATTAATAATTAATTTTTATTAGTAATAAGGCTAGATTTGAAATTTTATAGCACTAGGCAAATAGGGCGGGGACATTTATAAATACTCAAAGTTAGTCAGGGATTACTTCTGACTTCTGACTTCTGACTTCTGACTTGCGCGTAGCGCTATAGGAGTGGAGTAGGAAGTAGTTGTCATAAAAATTTCCGGTTTCCAACTCCCTAAATCTTCTAGTTGATATTATCCTTGAGCTTGGCTTGCTAATTCAACTACTTTAGCAAAAGTTTCAGGCTCTAAAACTGCTAATTGGGCTAACATCTTACGGTTAATGATAATATTAGCTTTTTTCATATTACCTATCAGTTGACTATAACTCATGCCCTGTTGACGAGCTGCAGCATTTATCCGAGTAATCCATAAACGACGGAAGTCCCGTTTACGTTTACGACGATCGCGATAAGCATTTCGTAACGCCTGCATGACTCGCTGATTAGCAACTTTAAATAGTTTAGACTGTCTACCTCTAAATCCTTTAGCTAATTTAAGAACCTTGTTACGGCGTTTACGAGCAACATTACCTCTTTTAACCCTGGTCATAATTTTTCCTCTAAAATTTTACAAATATGGAAGCATTAAACGTACATTTTCTTCATTACTCTCATGGACAAGAGCCATTTTAGACAGACGACTCTTGCGGTTGGAGCTTTTATGTTGCAACAGATGACTCTTAAAAGCTTTACGACGCATGATTTTTCCACTACCTGTGGCTTTAAAGCGTCTAGCTGCAGCCTTGCGAGTTTTTAATTTTGGCATGATTTGCACTAAATTTTATACACAATATTTGATTTTAGCACAAAAGTTGGTTAAAATGAAAGACTTAATTTTATTGTTAATTTCTGAAGCTCTTATTAACCTTGGTGTATGGGTTAACAGCCGTTAACCCCTAAAATATTTGGTCGCACCACCCCACCTTGATTGGAGAAATATTTTTGGAGCGAAGCTCAAATCCCCGTGACAAAAATAACTTCTGACTTCTGACTTCTGACTTCTGACTTCGTTATGCCTATCTACTCAGAATTGTATTAGATTAGGAACCCAAGTTTGACGTAAAAACAACCTTATGATAAAAAAATCAGACTAGACCACTTTGCTCATAAATGAAGTGCAAAGTTTTCTAATCACGACTACCCCTAAAGTAATGATACTAAATGTTTAGTCTTCCTAGCAAAATTGAGGCAATTTTATACCTGAAGGGACAACCCCTCTCTATTTCAGAAATTTCTGAAATTGCCAAGTGTGAGCGTGGCCAAGTTAAAGATGCTTTAATCGAATTAATGTCTGAATATGCCCACCGACATACTGCCTTAGAAGTCGTAGAAACTGAAAAAGGCTATAGTCTTCAACTCAAAGCCACTTTTAGTGAGTTGATAGAATCTTTAATTCAACCAGAGTTGGGAGTAGGTGCTCTGAGGACTTTAGCAGCGATCGCTCTTAAAGGAGGTATTAGTCAATCAGAATTAGTAGATATTCGTGGTTCAGGAGTTTATCAGCACGTTCCAGAACTTGTTACCTTGGGGTTTGTTCGTAAACGTCGTCAAAAAGAATCTCGTTCTTATTGGTTACAAGTCACAGATAAATTTCATCAGTATTTCCAACTAGATCAACTTCCTCAACAATTATCACTTGACCTTAGTTCTTTCTCAGATGACGAAGAGGAGTGAAGAAGGCAGGAGGCAGAAGGTAGAAGTTTTCCAATAACTAGGGCTTGCTGATTAAATATCAAAGTTTTTAATGACAAAGGTTTCAGACTTTGCAGCTACTAACAAAGTATCAGCTTTTAGGTAGTTCCAGTTAAAAAATCTAGGATTTTTGGCAAAAAAGGGTTAGAAAATCAAGGGAAGATTCTTCTGGCTATTTCTTCTCGGAATCTCATTCCTCCTGGATTCTGAATTCTTGATTCTGGCTACTCCTCTTAAAAAAAGACTAGTGAAGCGCAAACCCTAATTATATGAATCAACGCTCTCTGATATCC
>NZ_CEZPJD010000397.1:1497-7113 GCF_983059655.1 Okeania sp. | reverse complement strand
TAGATATCCTCAAAATTTTTCACTTTCTGACCTTTGCCGAAAATTCAGAGATTTTCCCTGAGAGTATCAAAGTCTACCTCGCAGAGATATTTCAGGTAAAGGCAGATTTTTTCTGATTCTTAAATATAGATATCCTCAAAATTTTTCACTTTCTGAGTTTTACCGAAAATTCAGAGATTTTCCCTGAGAGTATCAAAGTCTACCTCACAGAGATATTTCAGGTAAAGGCAGATTTTTTCGGATTCTTAAATATAGATATCCTCAAAATTTTTCACTTTCTGACCTTTGCCGAAAATTCAGAGATTTTCCCTGAGAGTATCAAAGTCTACCTCGCAGAGATATTTCAGGTAAAGGCAGATTTTTTCTGATTCTTAAATATAGATATCCTCAAAATTTTTCACTTTCTGAGTTTTACCGAAAATTCAGAGATTTTCCCTGAGAGTATCAAAGTCTACCTCACAGAGATATTTCAGGTAAAGGCAGATTTTTTGTAATTCTTAAATATAGATATCCTCATAATTTCCCAATTTCTGACTTTTACCGAAAATTGATAAATTTTGCCTGAGAATATCAGAGTCTACTTAGTAGAGATATCTCAGGTAAAGGCAGATTTTTTCGGATTCTTAAATATAGATAGTCTCAGAATTTTTCACTTTCGGAATTTTGCCGAAAATTCAGAGATTTTCCCTGAGAATATCAGAGTCCACTTAGTAGAAATATCTCAGGTAAAGGCAGATTTTTTCTGACTCTTAAATATAGATATCTTCAAAATTTTCCACTTTTTGAAATATTCCTACTATTTATTTAAAACTTATTTTTCCCACCTCCCATTAAAAATCAACTCCATCAACAGCATCATTAACTTCTGTCAAAAAAGCCAAAGCATTAAACTCAATATTTTCTGTCATCTGACGAAAAATTGCCAAACTTCCCAACGCTTCATCGCCAATGATATTTTGATAAGGGTCTAACTTTAAACTTAAATTACTACTATTTTTCTCCTGTTTCTCATACCGGGAAAAATGGAAAAAAGTCAAATATTGGAGAATATCATTTTTCAACGAACTATCATAAACCAAACCTTGTCGAATATCCTCATCATCCATCACCCCAGAATAATATTTTCCTAACAGAGTGGAATAGGAAATAACACCGTTATAAAATCGTTCATCCTTAGTTTTGTCCCCACCCACAGAAATGCCATTAAACAAATTGAAAAATACTACTGATTTTTGACTACTATCTTCAGCAATACTCATTAATTGTCTAGTGTCTTGGATATAGAAAGATTTTACTCCTGGTTTTTTGATTTTTCGGACATAATATTTATCAAAAAGTACAGGATATATTTTAATGTCATCTCGGTTTTGCTTCATGGCTTTAATAATAGTAGGTGACATGAAATATAGTCTCTCTTCCTCTTCTTGTTGAGTAATATGTAATGTACTGGTATAAGGTGCTTGTGCTACATATAAAAAATGTCGATATCCTTGTAAGCAAAGTTCGCTGACTATATCCATTAAAATTGGTGGTTCGCCATACATATTTCGGAGTCGATAGTTATCAAAAAATGTCGTCAAAGGTTGAATTTTTACACTGCCATTTTCTAACCTTTGAATGCTTATTACTTCCCCAAATAAATTAGCAATTCTATCCTTACGGTTTTGACTACCTGTTCTGGAGTCGCTCAGTTTGCTAGAGACAATAATAATTGCCAGTTTATCTAATAAAGTAGAGTCAGAATTATCATTGAAACTAAACTTTTTAGGCAATACAGAGTATAAGGAGTTTAAACCATTTCTGATATTGAAAGGAGTAGGTGGTTTATTAACTCGGAAACCTTGAGAGTTACACCGATATTTTTTACTGAAAATAAAAGAGAATGTTTTGGCAAGATTAGCCAGAAACTTTTCAGCAGGAAAAGGATTTTCGTGGGTTCCCTCATGGAGTCGCACCATGGGAATAAATAATTCTTTTTCTGTTCCTGAATATTGCTCTAATAAAATATGTAGGCAAAGATAAGATAACAATATCCAAGTAAAGCGGTAGACAAATGCTTGAGTCGAATTTAATTGATTTTTCTGTGGATTTAAACGTTGATTATTGTAACTAAACAGAATAAACTTATATCCTTTCTGCACAAAACTTTCGTGATAAATTCGCCGACAAGTATCTGTATCAGGTATCCACATTACAGGTAATGCTTTAATTCCTTTTACATCATATTCCCACTGAAAATTTTGGCGATCGCTTCCCTCAAAATAACGCACATCTTCTATCTTGATAGAAGCAGGTAGTTGACATACAGATCGATTATTTGTTCCTTCCTCAACCAGAAAAATATACCTCAGACATTTCTTATAATTTTCTTTCAAATCATTATGAAAAAAACTACCTTGAAACAGACTCTCAGTATCAGTTTTGAGAATTCGTTTATTAATACAAATTTGACGATTTTCTATGCAGTTAGGCAATTTTTTCCCTCTATCTAAAAAGTTTCTGATTAAACCCCTTAACTTACTGATTTTTTCCTTGACTCCATATTTCTCAAATCCTATTACCAACCCACGAAAAATACTATCCTTTTCAGCATCATTATCTCCTTTCAATACAGGCAAAACTTGCTCGTCAAATTTAGATATAGGCTTATAAGTTAACTCATCATCAGAATGATAATTTTTTGCATTTGGGTCTGGGCAAGAAAATACAAAATAGTATAAAAATGCTCGTGTTAATATTTTTCTTGCCCAAGTTTTCCTTTTGTCTGGATTAGCCTTTAACGCCTCATTTTCCTCCAGATTTTTATGAGTAATAATCTCCAAATTATAATCAAATACTTCTTTTCCACCTCTAGCTTGTACTTTCCCATCCAACTTCATTTTCAAACACAAAATAAATTGAGTTTCTCCTGTTTCTCGATTTGTAGTTTCTCCCAAATTACCATCAATAATTGGAATAATTGGCAGTGCATCGAAAACTTCAGCACGAGCAAAAATATCCCGGTAATTAAATTTTTCTCCACCATAAGAAACATCATAATCTCCATCCGCTTTAGACTCATCATTAATATATTGCTCAATTAACTTCAAGCGCCGAATTAAATCTGTCAGATAAATAACTCCTAACTTATCATTAGTCTCAATATTCGCTAATAAATGTTCTAGATATATAATTTTTGCTTCCTTTTTCAGTTTCCCTAACGTTTCCTCATCTACCAGTCTTTGTAGTTGGTTAAAATCTGAATTTTTATCCTCAACTTTTTTTTCTAAAAGATTATAAACATCTTCTATATCTTCTGGATCGTCCGAATCAAAATTGTTTTGAATATTCCCTTTAATTCCTTCCTTTAGCTGAGACTGAAACTCCCCAATATTTCCCACTGTAATTGTCAGTTTATGGAATTTCAGTAAAGAATTACTACCGGGAAGTTGAGAATCTAAAATTAACTCTTGTTTTTGCAATTCTGTATACTGTTCGTCAAAAGGATAAGCTAAACCTAGCTTATTAGCACGCCCCTGAAAATCTGTTAAATTCACAATTAAACTATCGACAAAACCATCAATATCTCCTATTCCTTCTGTAGACTCTAAATTAGTTATCAAATAGTCTTTTATTTCTTGTATTTGAGTCAGAAATTTTTCTCGGTTTACAAAATTTACAGTAGCAACACGAACCCCCTTAGTAGTACTTAAAGGATTTTGAATATTGGTAGTAGCAATAGATGCAGCTACCTCATCAATATTTATCAGTAAACGTCGGCTATCGCTCGATATTTTAAACAGATTTTGTTCTGGTAATTTGTTTAAAATTTGTTCTAACAAACTGTCATAGTTAACGGGAGCTAGATTATCTCCTTCCCTTAATTCATTTGCCATATCTAACTGTTTATTAATCAATAATTATTTTATTAACGGATAATGGATAATTACCCTTCCCTATTCCTTGTTCTCTGATAATAAAGCTTTTATCTGAGAGGTTATTTGAGAAGTCTCATTTGCTACATTAAAGCCCTCTAAACCCACCAAAATTGGGGGAATTTTAGAAGATAATGGATTCTTGTTCCCCCCAGAATTGGGGGGCCAGGGGGGCAAATTTCAGTTATCAGTTATCAGTTATCAGTCAAATAAATTTTAAAGGAAGTTTAGGGGAAAATTCCTACCAAAAGTTTCCAACTAATCCACATTAGAGGTTGTTTGAGAAATTTGCTACATCCAAGCCCCCGCGCATCCCCCAAAATTGAAAAAAAGGAAAAAATAATCTTTCTCTACTTCCTATTCCTTGTTCTCTGATAATAAGACTTTTATCTGAGGATTTTCTAATAATTTGGCTGCATCTGCTAATAGTTTTTCGCCCCAAAGTTCTTTTTTCTGAAGTAAAGAAGGAAGAGGGAAGAAGGAAGAAGGAGTAAATTTTGAAAAAAAGGGAGAAATAATCTTTCTCTACTCCCTATTCTTTGTTCTCTGATAGTAAAGCTTTTATCTGAGGATTTTCTAATAATTTGGCTGCATCTGCTAATAGTTTTTCACCCCAAAGTTCTTTTTTCTGAAGAAAGAAGGAAGAGGGAAGAAGGAAGAAGGAAGAAGGAAGAAGGAGTAAATGCGGAAAAAAAGGGAGAAATAATCTTTCTCTACTCCCTACTCTTCATTCTCTGATAGTAAGATTTTTATCTGAGGATTTTCTAATAATTTGGCTGCATCTGCTAATAGTTTGTCGCCCCAAAGTTCTTCTTTGAGACGTTGCAAGTTTCCCCAACTTTTGCCTAATTTTAATGCTGCTTCAGCTATTGTTAAACTTTCTGGAATTCTGCCTTTGTTGTAGAGGGCAACTCCTATTGCTAATTTAGGTTCTACAAATTGGTTATTAATTTTAAGTGCAGCTTGCCAATGTTCTATTGCTTCATCTATTTTTCCCATTTCATATTTAACTAAGCCAAGATTACTAATGGAAGCTTCATAGTCTAGTTGAATTTCTAGAGATTTTTCATAAGCAACTATTGCTTGTTTATAAAGTTTTAACTGTAAAAAAGCGCTACCTTTACCAAACCAAGCAGGGTGAAAGTCCGGCTTAATTTCTAAGGCTTTTTCATAAGCAGCGATCGCCTCTTCATACCTTTCTAAATCTAACAGTATACCTCCCTTATTGTTCCAAGATTCGTAATAGTCTAGTTTAATTTCTAAAACTTTATCATAAGCAGCGATCGCCTGTTCATATCTGCCTAAATTTTTCAGAGCAATGCCTTTATTGTTCCAAGCTGCGTCATCATCTGGTTTAAATTCTAGAGCCTTATCATAAGCATAAATCGCCTGTTCATATCTGCCTAAATTTTTCAGAGCAATGCCTTTATTGTTCCAAGCTGCGTCATCATCTGGTTTAAATTCTAGAGCCTTATCATAAGCATAAATCGCCTGTTCATATCTGCCTAAATTTTTCAGAGCAATGCCTTTATTGTTCCAAGCTGCGTCATCATCTGGTTTAAATTCTAGAGCCTTATCATAAGCATAAATCGCCTGTTCATATCTGCCTAAATTTTTCAGAGCAATGCCTTTATTGTTCCAAGCTGCGTCATCATCTGGTTTAAATTCTAGAGCCTTATCATAAGCATAAATCGCCTGTTCA
>NZ_CEZPJD010000397.1:0-1397 GCF_983059655.1 Okeania sp. | reverse complement strand
GCCTGTTCATATCTGCCTAAATTTTTCAGAGCAATGCCTTTATTGTACCAAGCTGTGTCATCATCTGGTTTAAATTCTAGAGCCTTATCATAAGCATAAATCGCCTGTTCATATCTGCCTAAATTTTTCAGAGCAATGCCTTTATTGTACCAAGCTGCGTCATAATCTGGTTTAATTTCAATAGCTCTATCATAAGCATAAATTGCCTGTTCATATCTGCCTAAATCTAACAAATAATTGCCTTTATTATTCCAAGCAATATGATAATCTGGTTTAATTTCAATAGCTCTATCATAAGCATAAATCGCCTGTTCATATTTGCCTATATCTGACAGGCTAATGCCTTTATTATTCCAAGAATGGTAATAGTCTGGTTTAATTTCTAGAGCTTTTTCATCAGCAGCGATCGCCTCTTCATATCTTTCTAAATTTCTCAGAGCAATACCTTTAGCATTCCAAGCTCTGTGATAGTCTGGTTTAAATTCTAAAGCTTTTTCACAAACAGATATCGCCTCTTCATTTTTACTTTCTAATGTTAGTATTAATCCCTGTTCCAATAATAGCTTTCCTTTCTCTTCATCACTATTATTTTCATCTTCGATTAAATCTTGAATCTCCAAAAACTTTTGCCTTCTTTCTTCAGGAGTTAAACTCTGATATTTTTCATAATCTGATTCCTGAATAATTCGAGATGACTTTTGAGCTACTAACTCTGGGTCAGACTTAAATTCAAATGTATTAGAACGCCAATCAAAAAAGTCTGGGCAACGATGAATAAAATATTTTAAAGCATACACAGGTAGAATAAAAACAAAGCAAACATTAAAGTCATCTCTGAATTTTTCTCGATGTTGATTCAGGTGACTTAAAATTGGAGGAACACCCTTTTCACTGTAACTATATCTCTCATTACTACTCCAACCATTTTTCAGTTTATTCAACTCATATTCATACAGAGAATTTTCCAAACCTGTCACAAATAAAATATTAATATCCTGTCTATTTGGTAAAGCAGCAACAAGATTATATAAATTATTTGTTGGTTCATTTAACCGCAAAACTTCCATTTTTTTCTGAGGAATATCTTCCTTAATTTTCTCAATTAATTTTGTTCCTTCTGCAGGAGAACATTCTACAAACAACAATCTAAAACCAGACGTTCTTTTGAGAGACCTAACTATAGCTTTATATTCTGTTTCTGGGTCTTTTAATAAATTCTCATCCCAGTCTATTTCTTGGTTCATAGCTTTTGAGATACTCACACGGATTATGGCACGGATGTACGGATTGATTTGTTAGTCTTAATTATGAGCGATCGCTTGCTTCATTTTCATCTCCCACGTTATGGTGCTTCAGAAAATGAATTAATGATTGCTCTATACGTAATAGTAGAGAAA
>NZ_CEZPJD010000396.1:0-7114 GCF_983059655.1 Okeania sp. | reverse complement strand
TATGATTCCCAGTCTGGACAACTTTCTCCATCTACGCCATAAGGGTGCATCCCACAAACTAATAAATTTCCGCCATAAACTTGACCATGATAATTGCTACATCCTCTACAAGCTGGATGTTTTTCTACAGTTGGTTCTACACTATCTACAAAATAGTCTATATCTTCTCCTTCTACATCAAAATCTAAGTCCAGGTATACTTCGATAATAGGGCCGATTAAATCATTTAGATACTCATCTATCTCTAAAATAAAGTTAGTACGTATTTCTTCAGTAATCTCCTCCGAAAACTTTTCCCACTCATCAAGTACTTCAGAAACTTCTTCTGCCATTTCATTGAAGAAATTTTCTACCTCTAAAGCAGCAGTTTCAATGACTTCAAACAAGCTTTTTGACCAGTCTTCCATTATTATATGTTTGAACTTTTTTTATTTAACTTAGAGTACCTAAACTTTTGAAGCTGAGATTAATTTTTGGACTAAGATTTAATCTTTCTGTAGATTACGCAATTCATCCTGTAGCCTATGGACTTCTTGGCGCATTTTATCTACTTCTTGGTCTGACTCTGATGAGTTGTCATCCTCTGAAAGAATTTCTATACGACGTGGTTCCCTTGATCCTGTTTCTGGAGATGATTCTACAGGTGGCTTTTGCGTAGCTTTATTCATCATATCCTCGACAAATTTACGACCCTCTTCAGTAGTCATTTCACCACGCTTAACCATTTCATCTGCCAGTTTCTGGGTCTCCGTTCTTAGTTCAGCTAATTTCTGATTAGCTTTCTCTCCTGCATAAGAGGCTAATCCCACTCCTAGATAAACTGCCCTTTGAATAATTCCTCCCAAATTATCCATAATATGTTCTGGCTCCTTTGAAATTGGGCGACCCGGAGTCAACGCCTACCATAAGCATCCCGTGTTGCTGCTACCTTCCGGTCCTGACAAGATTTAGGCGTTATAGTCGCGCTGGTCCGAATCACTTATTACTATAACACAATTTTTTATTCTGCAACTATACACCACTGATAAATTTCATAAGTGACACAATTATTTTTGATTAGAGGGTCTTCGGCCACTATTTTTTGGGCTTCTTCCATAGATTTGGCCTCAAATAGTAACATTCCTCCTTGATGGTTTTTCCAGTAACCACTCTTAGCTTTATGTCCTTTAGTAATTAATTCTTGGACATAAGCTTTATGAGCTGGTACATACCGATCAAATATTGATTTTTCGACTATACCTTTTTCTATTTTGGCAAACCAAGGCATTTTATTTTTTAAATTTTAATTTTATGGGTCAATCAAAACGTTTATTATTTGTGGCTCTTGTGCCACCTGAAAATATTCAAAACCAAATTACGGAAATTAAGGAATATTTTGCTACTAAATATAATAGCAGTCATGCTTTAAGGTCAGTGCCTCATATTACTTTACAACCTCCTTTTAAATGGCCAACTGAAAATTTAGCAGTTTTGCAGGAGTGTTTACAGACTTTTGCTCAAAATTGCTCTGCTTTTCCCATTACTTTGTCTGGGTTTGCTGCTTTTCCACCTCGTGTTATCTATGTTAATGTTGTCAAAACTCCAGAGCTTTTACAAATACAAAAAGATTTAATTCAATTTACAGAAATTACTTTAGGAATTCTACATCCCCCTTCTAAAATTCGCCCATTTTCTCCTCATGTAACAGTAGCTTTTCGAGACTTAACCAAAACGAATTTTCGAGCAGCTTGGTTAGAATTTCGAGAGCGATCGCTTGAGTTTGAATTTGTAGCTTCTCAGTTAACTTTATTAATTCATAATGGTAAGCGGTGGGATATTTGTAATGAATTTCCTTTTCAGGGTTGTATAAATGCGGAATAATTTTAATAATTTCGTAGCACAGGCATCTTGCCTGTTCAAGTGGAAATTGGGTTTGGAGACCAAACCCCTACAGTTTTTTTCACAAATAATTTACGATTACTATATCAGTCAAGCTACGTTTATTAATTCTAAGAAACTTTAATTATATCTGCTATATTTTTGACTGCTCTATTCCTAACAGAAATTTCTACATCATACCTAGACGAATCATTTCAAAACCATGAGCATATATATCCATAAATTTATAGCGTTTTTCTTTCTCTCGAAATTCAATAATACCTATTTCGTCCAGAAAAGAAACAAACTCTTCAAAATTTCCGACAACGTTTGCTGCGGAATTCTCCCATATTTGTTGTAATTCTTGTTTTTTTAAAAAAGCCGATTTGTCCTTAAGAGAATAAAAGAAATTATTTAGATTAGGATACTCTTCTTGAATTTCTTCACATCGCTTTCTTGATGCTTCTTTTAACCCAAATTCTAGAGATTTTCCTTGGAGTAAACGCTCTGCACTAATTTTAGTTGATGATTTTCCTCTGTAAGTTAATTCTTGTTCTTTTGCTGCTTCTAGTAATATACTTAAACTTCGAGGAAAAGTTGTACCACTTGAGTCTGTTAATCTTTCATAAACCCATTGAGATACTTTTTTCCCTCTTTTTCCGGCTCGCATACGGCTTCCCCAAAGTAATTCTAATGCTTGATCGAGTTCTTCTTCATCTGCTACGTCAATACTTTCAATCGCAACAGGAGAAACTCGCTCAACTAAATTTTCAAAATCTTTAGACTGTATTGCCTGACGAAGCGCTAAACGTAAAAAGTCTATTTGAGTCCACTGTAGAATAATATCCCTTCCAGTGAAATGACTTTTATTATCAAAATTTAAACGATTCCAAATATCTTCTCTCAAGAAAATTTTAAATCTAATTTCCGTTAGTCTACTCGCATTACAAGACTGAACTAATTGAAATAATCCTGTTAATGCTTGTTTTCTTAATTCTCCTGCTTCTGAAAAATGTTCATCTAAATCATCGTAAAGAAACCACCATTTTTTAGAGTTTTCTTTCGCTTCTTTATGAAGAATAATATTTACTACGTCTTTTACTATCAGCCTTAGTTTTGAGTTAGTAGATAATTCTAATAAAGCTTCAGTTGATTCAGATTGCCATATATCTTTTGGTAAATTATTAATTATTTTTTTCAAATCACTAAACTTTTCTCCTTGCTTATCTTCGGGAAATTTCAGTAATTCTTTCTGATAACATCTAAATAGTAAATAAGCTCTCCAAAAAGCTTCCCATGTTCCATTCTTTTGTTGCAAAGTTTGATGAATAATTTGAAATTCATCACTGCCAGGAGAATCTTTTTGAAATCTACCATGTCCTGAAAAAAATAAGGTATTATCTAACCTTCCAGGAGCTAATCTTTTAGCCAGTTTTTCATCTTTCAAAAATAACCAATATAGGGCAGTTTTACCTGTTCCTTTTTTTCCTCTAATTAGGCAGGTTGTATCATCTAAAAATTTTTCAAAATCAGCAGTGCGCTGAAAAAATGATCCTAAATTGTGATTAAGATCGGCTGCATTTACTTCTGGGAACTTTAGACTTTCAATAATTTGCCATCGTTCAGTGGTATTTAAAATACTACTGCGTTTAATTTCATCATTTTTTTCATCAGTTAGATTAGCAATTTTACTATAATAATCTTGCATTTCTAGTATGGGATACCTATCAGCAAAGGCAATTGGTTGAAGATAAGGAATTACTAATAATTCATCATTTTCTGGTTTATCGTTATTTGTATTTGAATCTTCTTCATCACTATCATAGTTTTTATCTGTTCCATTTTTTATTATTTTAAGCAAGGAACTCCAAATGTCTTGAACTTTCTCTAAACCAGTATTTGTCACATCAGGTACAGGGGAAAAAACAAAATTAATGGATAGATTTTTCAGACTTTGAAGAGATTCTAGTAGTAGCTCTATCCCTTGTTTATTTTGTTCGTTAGGAAAAAGAAAAATAATTGCTTCATCAGCAGCTTGAATTAATGATAAAGCACCCCATTGATTAATCCCAGTTCTGGAGTCAATTAAGAGAATATCTGGTTTTAATTGTTCTTGAATTTCCTGCTTAAAAATAGACCAAAGATTTTTATCTCCATCTATAACAGTTGTGGCATGAAGATCGTCAACTTTAGACACATAATCAAGACTAAGATATCCAGCAGGAACAACAAATAATCTCCCTGTGGCGTTAGGTATTCTCACTTCACTAAATATGTCTGTAATTAAAATACTGGGGTCTACTCCTTCTGGTAAATAAGAACGCTCGTAAAAATAATCAACAATTCCATATTTTGGTTGTAGCTTAAGGTTAAATGCTGTACTTAACCCAGGTGCTTCTAAATCTAAATCAACAGCTACAACTTTACGGCCTCGCATTGCTAAAATTGAGGCTACATGAGTTAATGCAGTAGTCCGACCTACTCCCCCTTTAAAAGAATAAAATGTTACTGTTCTAGGTATACTGGGTTCTTGCTGGGGTAGTTGAGGTTGATTTTGTGGGTTTGCCGCTTGGATAGCTAAATCTTGCCAAGTACTTGGTGAGAATGTATCAGGAATTTGTGGAGGTGAAATATTTAGTGATTCAGCTTCTTGAGGTGTATATAAGGAAAGAAACCCAGGAGACAAATTAGACACCTGAGATTTTAGTAAGTTGGAAATTTGTTCTTTCCGCTTAGGGATAGATAAACCAGAAAAGCTATAGCTAACTAAAGTTAAATTTAGCAAACCTGATGTGGAAATATTTACATCTATCCACTCTTGAGAGTTTTGAACGTATTGGTTTTTGATATTTTGCTTTAGTAATACTTGCCAGTTTTCTTGCATTTTAAACTCCTTAAAGTGTAGTGGCTTGTTTTTGTAGCCATCCTATAAGCTTTTTATATGTATTGAACCAGCTTTTATAATTTACATTATTAGCTTCAATAGCAAAATAACGTATATCTATAAAATGTTGACCCATCGGGTTCTCAACTTCATCCAGCCATTTTCGTACTTGAGGAAACTTATCAATTCTAGATTTAAGTTTATTGTGTCGTTTTAATGCTTCTATGTAGCTATGTCCTGGATTAGTAAAAGTATGTCCTGGATTATTGTTATCTGTTTTCCATTCTCTAGTTGCACTGTTTGGTAAAGTAGCAAAAATCATTGCTTTTAATAAACACTCAATAGTGACACCTCCAAAGTGCATAGCTCCAATTTTTCTTCCTGATTTATCTAATATTTCTGTATCAGAATAGCGTTCTAAAAAAGCTGCTTGGTAATCTTCCATAAATCAAAAAAATATAGCTTTGATCGTAAAAATTATATGTAATTAAGAGACATTCTCCATGAAATATATTTCTGGCATTTTTTTGGCTTCCCTCTCGCTCTATCCAATTCTACCAAATCAAATTAAATACTTGTCTTAGGGCTAAAGCCCAACTACGAGCAAAATCTTTCTTTATATGCCTATCTTTACCATATAGATCCCAAATGCTTTCTATAGGGACGTTCCAAAGAACACCCCTACATTTTTACTACTAACTATAAGCTTCTATAGGCAAACAAGAACAGACAAAATTACGATCGCCAAAAGCATTATCAACCCTTCCCACAGCAGGCCAAAACTTATGCTCTCGCGTCCAAGGTGCCGGATAAGCAGCACGTTGTCGAGAATAACCATGTTTCCACTCATCCACCATCAAACTCTCTGCAGTGTGAGGTGCATTTTTCAACAAATTATCCTGTTTATCTGCTTTCCCAGTTTCAATTTCTTCTATTTCCTGGCGAATCAAAATCATTGCTTCACAAAAACGGTCTAATTCTTCCTTAGACTCACTTTCTGTTGGCTCCACCATAATTGTTCCCGCTACAGGCCAAGAAACTGTCGGCGCGTGAAAACCATAATCCATCAAACGTTTGGCAATATCTTCCACTTCAATACCAGCCAATTTTTTCAGCGGACGCAAATCCAAAATGCACTCGTGAGCAATAAACCCATGCTTACCTTTATACAAAACTGGATAATAACTCTCCAACCGTTGAGCAATATAATTAGCATTCAAAATTGCTACTTTAGTCGCTTCAGTCAAACCATCTGCACCCATCATGGCAATATACATCCAAGAAATTGGCAGAATACTGGCACTACCCCAAGGTGCGGCAGATACCGCTCCACTAGAATTTTCTCCACCAATATTAATCACAGAATGACCTGGTAAAAACTTTGCTAAATGAGATTGAACGCCTATGGGACCCATTCCTGGGCCTCCGCCACCGTGAGGAATGCAAAAAGTCTTGTGCAAATTCAAATGACAAACATCTGCTCCTATTTCTGCGGGGCGGCATAAACCTACCTGAGCATTCATATTCGCTCCATCCATATAAACTTGACCGCCGTTACTGTGGATGATTTCGCATATTTCAGAAATTTCTTCTTCAAATACACCGTGAGTTGAGGGATAAGTAACCATAATGGCAGCTAAGTTATCTTTGTGTTTTTCTGTCTTCGTCTTTAGATCTGCAATATCTATATTTCCTTGTTTATCGCATTTGACGACTACAACTTTTAACCCACTCATCACCGCTGAAGCAGGGTTTGTACCGTGAGCAGATTCGGGAATTAAACAAATATTCCGATGTGCTTCTCCTCGGTGAGCATGATATTCACGAATTACTAATAAACCTGTATATTCTCCCTGGGAACCTGCATTTGGTTGTAGGGAGATGGCGCTAAAACCTGTGATTTCTGCTAACCATTCTTCTAGTTGCTCAAACATTATTTGATAACCTTTGGTTTGGGAAGTGGGAGCGAAAGGATGAATTTTGGCAAATTCCGGCCAGGTTACAGGTATCATCTCTGCTGTGGAGTTGAGTTTCATTGTACAGGAGCCTAACGGTATCATTGATGTTGTCAGGGATAAGTCTTTTGCCTGTAAACGTTGGAGGTAACGCAATAGTTCGGTTTCTGAGTGGTAGCTGTTAAATACTGGGTGAGTTAAATAACTGCTGGTGCGGGAATGTAATCCCCCCTGGCCCCCCTTTGTAAGGGGGGGAATGTTTTCGTCTGGTAATGCTTTCCCACCAGCAAAAATTTTCCAGAGGTTTTGCACATCTATATTAGTTGTGGTTTCATCTAGGGAAATACCAACTGTTTGCTCGTCAATAGTTCGGAGATTAATACCTAAATTTTCAGCAGCATCAATAATTTCTTTTGCA
>NZ_CEZPJD010000395.1:0-7130 GCF_983059655.1 Okeania sp. | reverse complement strand
AAGGAACATAACGTAGTTGACCATCGGGTGCATAAACAATAGTTTTAGCATTCATTATTGTGAGGTGAGGTTCTATAGGTTTTATCAACCAATCGTAAAGTTTTGCTCCAGCTTCCATAGCTTTTCGAGCGGATTGATTATTATTTCCTCTAGATAATGATTGGGCTTTATTTCTATTTGTTAATCGCACTCTTAATTCAAGGATAGCTTGATTAAATTCTTCCTTAGTTACTGAAACAGTGCGATGAACTGGGTCGGAATTAGCACTGACTAATATTAGTTCTAAGCGGTCTTCTAAAAGTAATGGATATAAGACTACCGTATTTTTTTCTTGATGTTCTTGAAGTTCATACTTTAAGGAAAGCAACAGATCCGAACTAAGTTTTTGACCATGAGCATTTTTATCTAATTCTGAAACAATTTTTGCCACTTCTTCACTATCAATAAAATCATGAATACTCAGCAATTTATCTGACGAAATATTCTGATATTCAATCTGGTTATTGCTGACTTCATTCATTAACTGAGTGTACCTTTTCCAGAATTTTTTTTCTAGTTCTAACAATGGAATTTCAGTATATTCATCCTCATCAGTTTTTAAGTTTCCCATATATTCAAATATCTCTTGTTCCTTCAATAAATCTAGAATTTGATGTGCTTCTATGGCGCGTTTTTCTTGGAGCAATAAGTCAGCCAAAGTACGATATATTTCTGCAACACTTTCTATATAAGATTTCTGCTGTTCTACTGGTAATACTTTTAAATCTTTGCGAATAGTTTCAGTAATATTAACTGATTGTTTATAAAAGATTATTGCTAATTGAGGGTGATTTTTTCTTTCTAATAATTTACCGATATTTGCCAGGATAATTCTTTCTCCATCCTGGTTTCCATGTTGTCTATCTATAATTAAAGTATGAGTCAGAAATTGTAAAGCATCTTGATGTCGGTCTGACTCCCGATGTACTATACCAATATGATGAAGTGTAGCTGCTTGACCTTCCTTGTCGCCCAATTCTTCTCGAATAATTAATGCTTCCTGATGAGATTCTAATGCCTGAGAATTTTTGCCCTGTTCTCGATAAATTACACCTATATTATCAAGAGTTGTAGCAATACCAAGACGGTCTTGATTTTTCCGATGAATTGCCAAAGCTTTTTGATAAAACTCTAAGGCTTTTGGAAATTCTTTTAAGCGACGATAAATAGCGCCAATATTATTTAAAATTGTAGCTTTTGTTGGGGGGTTAGTCTTTAAAACTTGCTGATAAAAATTAATTGCTTGTTCGTATTGACCTAAATGGGAATATACCAACCCCATATTACTTAAAATTGCACTAATATTTGCACTATCTTTTTCCTGTTGAGCAATTTTTAAAGCCTCTTGATAAAACTCTAAAGACTGGGAATATTTACCTTGAGTATCGTAAATAATAGCAATTTCATTTAAAGTACGACTAATAGCAGCACGATCGCCTTGTTGATTATGAATTTCTAATACCTGTTGCCAAGTTTCTAAAGCTGCTTCTAATTCGCCATTTTGATATTGTTGTGTAGCTCGATCGTCAAGTTGTTGTGCTTCTATTGCTAAATTTTCTTGGGCGAGGCGATCGCGCCAGCGAAACGTAGTTTTATCGCTATATTTTGTGGCCTTTTGTGCAATTGCCTTTGAATGTATATGTATTTTCTCTGTTACTAGAAATGGACACAAAACTAGGAAAAATCCAGTACCGATAATTAATTTAAAATATTTCCAATTTCTCATTTTATATTCTTTGGGTGAATTTATTTATATCCATAAACTCATTATAATTTCAACATTCTCCATACATAAACTAGTGATTTCTCTTAAATTTATCCTAGAAGCTACTAGAAATTTATACAATTACTATTAACAAGTCTTTTAATTATCTAGTTTTGATGAAAAAATTAGCCTTCAAATAGGTTAAAAATTTACCTCACAGGAAGTATTTCAATTTTAATCTGAACTCCCGTTTCCTTAACATTAGGAACATATTCAATAGTCAGCTTAGGAATACAACTCAAGCGGTCGTCCTGTAGTACTCCCGCACCATTTAATGTTAAAGCATCAAGACAAGCCCCAGCTAAATTATCTAAATCGGAATTAGTACGATGTTTACCACAAAAACTGATAGAAATAGCTGCTTTTTTAATTGGTAAGTTGACTTCTAAATTAAGCTCAGAAACTTGACGGTAAATTTCTACTTCTGCCTGATTTCTCCAAGCACGATATCGAGGTGGTAAATAAGTACCATTAGTCGTAACTCGTGGCCGTGCTTTTGGAACTACTTTCCCAGGAAGATAAAAGTTAATAATTGTGGCATTTTCAGATTCTTCAGGATCTGGAACAGAGGTCGGAAAATTTTCAGTATTGCTCAATAATGGAATAATTTGATTCACTTCTGTATCCACGTCTTCTTCAAAATTATCCTTTGACTTAGAGGAAATAAGTGGCATCTCGGGCATATTCTCCATGGCAGATAAATCTACTTTTCTATAAGCATCTAATTGTGTCCGGAAACTAGGCCAACTTTTAGCTATTTGCAGATAAGTTTCAGCACAACTTTCTGAGAAATTGCAATTCTTTTTGACCCAAGATTCCCATTCAGTGGGAGACAATAAAGCTTGAATTTCTAGCAATAATTGCCCTAAAGAATAAGCAAATGCCATAGCATTAAGGTCGTCTTGGCATTGTTTATGTTTAAAATTAATTTCTGCTATTAAGTCTTGCCAATTAATTAACATTTGATATTAGATATTATGTGAAGAAGTTGACTATATAGTGTTTCTCAGGCTAATAGGGAATAGGTAGGAACGTTGCATGCAACGTCCCTACAGATTATTTCGTTTACGGGTTATTCGGGAGCAACTAATCAAAGGGGTATTCATAATTCTTATGTTGATTACGGTTAGTCCAAATATCTTATAGCAATGTGCGCTGGCTTGCTTTACAAATGTCAGGAACTGTCCAATAGCTAAAAGTTTTATATAATAAGCTTTTTATCCCCCCTACTGCCTCTCTTGGTCAGCATTCCCTTGCGCCTAGCGGCGGCGCGGGGTCTGACCGCTATTGCCTACTGCCAAATGAGCTGCGCACAGCGCTATAATTCTTATGTTGATTCACCAACACCTTTTCTGAGCATAAAATTTAGGGGCAAACAGTTGTTCGCCCCTTCTCAAATTAGTTAATTGTTGTAGCTATAATTTTAGATAAATCAGGACTTGCGCATTACGCATGAGGTACGAAAAACTAACTTGAGATTGCTTTCCGTTCCGGACTGCTCCGCAAACCCTATCGGTCGCAATGACAGAAATAGGTTGAGGTGCGTAAGTCCTAATAAATGTGATTCATTTATTGTCAGCGTTCAGATTTCAGCTAGCTTTCTAGGTCGAAACTGCCTCTGAAAACGCCTCACCCCCTTTCTAACTTCTGACTTCTGACTTCTAACTTCTGACTTCATTAACGGCGTCGTCTAGTTCCAAAACCACCACTACGACGAGAGGGAGATAACCCGCCACTACCAAAACTACGACGTTGTTGGCGAGGTTTTGCTTGATTTGAGCGACGCAAGTCACTAGCACTAGCACCGCTTCCCGTGGAACGATTTAGATTTTGCTGCTGTCTGCGAGTATTGTTACTTCTAGTTGAATTAGTTACACCTGTAGCACGCAATGTTTGACGATTTTTCACTGCTGCTGGTGGAGCTTGATAACGTTCTTGATATCGGTTAACAGCTTGGTCATAGCTATTGCCATACCCACCATAACCAGTCATTACTCCACCTGGTTGATAAACTGGCGGTACATAGTATTGAGGTCTGAACAACATATTACTAATTGCTCCACCAACTACCTGACCTGCTATTACCCCGGCAAAAGGTGTCCAGAAGTTAGACTCTCGACGCACAATTATTGTTTCTTGTCTACCTGTTTGGGGATCGGTTTGGACTTCAGTAACGTTGTGTACATATTCAATTTTAAAGTCTGGTTTAATGTGTAAACTAGCTTGGTTGCCATTAATCTCAGCATAATTATTTTTGCCTTCCTGAATTTCTTCTTCAGTCAAACTTGCCATTTGCAAATCTGTAGTACTATACATCGGTGGTGTACCTGACGGAGTATTCAGTAACATTAAGGTATACTCACCGTTAGCATCGTTATAAGTTGCCTGTTGTACGGGATATTGTCCCTGAGTTACTTGATTTCGGTTTTGCTTAGTGAGGTTAGAAGAAATATTGGAATTTGAGTTTTGATATGATGTTGTGTTGGAACTGCCACAGGCGACAGTTGTCCAACACAATGTTAAACACATAAACAAAACAGTTAATTTACGTAACATATTATAATTTTCCCTAAACAACTTTGAGTAAGTTCTATTTATTATTCTACCTTGATGTGAAGTTCTCTCCCGTTAAATCGCAGATTATAACGGGAGACCCCGAGACCATATCAAGTTGGCTTTTGAGCAGGGAATAATTAGTCAAAAGTCATAATTTAAAAGTCAAAAGTTATAAGTCAACTGCTATAAATACCCCAGGTTTGATAGGGAATGAGTAGCAGTTGTTGTCTCACTCCCTGCTGTCTTTATTACAAAGGAATAAGTTCAGAAAAGTTTACTAATAATTGTTCATTATCTAACTCATCTCCTAAACGTGCTGGAGAAAAATGTATTTGAATACCTCGTAGTTTTTCTTGATAATGCAGATTAATTAAGGCTTTTAGTGCTGTAGTCATTGCATCCATACTAGCAAGATCGGCTTCAATATCTGGTACTTCTCCCTCGAAAGCAACTGTGAGCATGACTACTAAGTTACCAGTAGGTGATAAAGTTAGGAGTTGATCATCTGCTTCATAATCTTCATTGTCCCCAGAGCTTAGGTAACGAGAAGCTGAGTCTGTAAAGAGTTCGTCAAAGAAATCTCCTGCTTCTCCTTCATTCCAAATTACATCTCCCTCATTAGCAGCAGACTGCCAATAGGTATCATATTGTAGCAGACTCTGACAGACTTCAACGAGTTCCTCTCCTGCTACTTCCAAGTTACCTTCTGATGCAACTATTTCCCTTACAGCTCGATTCAAAACACCCAAGAAAGGCGTTACCTCTGAACCCGCTAGGTGGAGAAATAAACGAGAGACAACAAATCGAGTTTTACCTGTAAATTTTTTGAAACTATCTTGCCAAGAACTCATAATTTACCTTCAAAAAAATCCAAAAATCCAAAAATCCAAAAGTAATAAAGACTAATTATATCATGTTTGAATAATTAGTTATGATAAAAATTCAGTGGTTAGTAGCTAATAATATCTATATTTTGTCTTTTTGCTGCCAAGTATGTTTAAAGTTGAAATCAAAATGCTATTTAGTGTTTATTTAGGTAATCACATAATCTATATCAGTATAATTATTGGTTCTTCTTTTTTTGATACTCCCTGTTTGTTGCACGCGGTATCTTCCTTTGCCTACCCTCCTCAGAATTGAGTCTGTGGTGAACTCAAGAGATTCAGTTATAGAAAGTGAACGCGCACCAAGCAGGTAGAAAAATGCTTCCATTTCCGTTCTACTAAACTTACCCAAACTTACCCATACACGATTGCATAAGCTTTGGAGCTAGCTTCCTGCTTTGCGTTCCGCAATGCTGCGCAAACACAGAAGACCACTGACCGCAGTCTGTAACTTATCTTCTCCACAGGCTTCAATTCGCTCTTGACTCAAGCTACTGATACACATAGTTTTTCAGGTTGATAGCAGCGTTAAAGTCTCTATCAGCTTCAAAACCGCATTCACTACATTTGCTAACGCAAAGCTGCGCTAACATAAGTTCTCAAGTGCAAGGGCATTTTCTGTTGATGCCCACAGTTTGAACATATTTGAGAACTTGGGTAGTTACAGTCGATGGGGATATCACTATCCCTCACCTCTGTTTCAAAACCGGACTTGAGAGTTTCCAACTCATCCGGCTCCTAATAACTAAGGATACTTCGAGGTTAGGTTCACATACTCCCTTCTACCCACCTTTATTTCAAGGGTTCTAGGGTTTGAAACTTATACGCAGGTGCATTTTGCCCCGTAGGCCATCGACTTCTTGTTTATAGTGGGCACGGTTTCCACTTCACACCTTGGGCGCTAAATTTTGCCTTATTGAGTTTCTGATTTCACCGCCTACCTTTGTTACCTCCCCACGTCTGCACATCCTAAACATTACTCCAGGCTTGCTTCTTGGGGAATCCTTATCCCTAATAGCCAAAGGTTTACGCTTTTCCTACTCTTTGTTTTGGTACGGATGGTCGAGTTTTGTACCTGCGGATTTTATTTATAGTGGTAACGCCTGCCACTTAAGAGAGGCTCAAAGGGGTTACTTCGTTCCCTGATATCATTTCACGTTAACTTTAGGATTCTCAGTTTAAGCCGACCCCTAACTGGATACGGAACCTACAGATTTTGATAGATTCCAGTTATGTGAGGCATACCATTTTGGTCAAGGAGTAACAATGTCTTTCTCCTACTAGCGGTTACGACCCACTGTACTGAGTTCTCTGTTCGATAACCATAGCTAACTTCCCTTGCAAAGGCTCGGGATGACATTACCCTTACTTCGCTTTATCCCCATGCACCGAGAGACAGAGTTGCTAATTCTGAAACCTGGGAGATAGGAGTCACACGGTATCCGCGTGGGAAGGAATTGAACCTCCATGAATATCAGAGTTATCCCGCTAAAGGGACTGACTGAACGTAAACTAGGTTTACTTAGGCCAAACGAGTCGCACAAATCTATCAGCTATGACTAATTCACTGCCGTACCATTCACATTTGTATGTAAGCTGACGTTTAAACTCATAAAAACCACAGTCTGCTATGGCACTTGCTAGTTTATGATGTCTTGGTGCGCGTTCCGCAAGCGAGCTGGCGTCGTCGCGGGGTCGCACCGCTTTTTGAGCATTCCACTTACGTTTAAATCCTCAATTACTTAGGTGGCTGTGGTTTTTAGCTAACCATGTTGTGAGTTTATGTAGTGCATCTGCTCTAATATCGGCTACTTTCTTGTGGACTTTGGCTAGTTTTTTTACTGCTTTGCGTCTGTTTTTGGAGCCAATAACTTTTTTGCTGACTG
>NZ_CEZPJD010000394.1:0-7193 GCF_983059655.1 Okeania sp. | reverse complement strand
AGAAAAGATTAGAAGGGATCTGGAACATTTTTTTATACTGAATTAAACGGATTTGATATAATGCTAAATCCTGTTTTGAAAGTAAGGTAAGGCAGAAGATAGAGGGCAGAAGCGGTGCTACCCCGCGTCGGCGTCACTAGAGTTGCTTAAGCTTTACCAGGAGAACTCGCCCGATCCTATTTCAGCAATAAGAAACAAACTAGAAGAGCTTGATCTAGAGTTCTTATGTAACGACTTAGAAAAACTGTTGATCTCTATGGAAACAGGAAGTACTCGAATTAGCAAAATTATTCGTGGTTTGCGTAACTTCTCCCGTTTGGACGAAGCGCAAAGCAAGGAGGTAGACATCCATGAAGGATTAGAGAATACATTAATGATTTTGCAAAATCGCCTCAACGAGAATAGCTCAGATCTAGAAATTGCTATTGTTAAAAACTATGGGGAACTTCCTCTGGTTAACTGTTATGCCAATCAACTCAATCAAGTATTTCTGTATATTCTCAGTAATGCCCTTGATGCTGTAACCACCTCAGAGGCAGAGAATTTTTCCCAAATTTCCATCACCACTGAGGTGAAAGACTCACAAACAGTTAGAATTAGAATTACTGACAATGGTATTGGAATGAGTGAGGATATTTGTCAACGAATTTTTGAACCCTTCTTTACTACTAAACCAGTTGGTAAAGGCACTGGACTAGGTTTATTTATTAGTTATCAAATTATCACTGAGCAACATGGAGGACAGTTAGAATGTATTTCTCAAGCAGGAAGAGGTACAGAATTTATCATAGATATTCCGATTTAATCTAGTCATATCATGTCCGGTTGAGTAATTAAATTTTAGTGGTGGAATGCAGAGGACAGAAGCGGTACTACCCCACGTCGACGTTAGATGCAAGCAGTCGATCTTCGGAGTTTCCCGGAGGGAGGGATGGCGATCTTAGGAGTAGCTCTGATAAGAGCAGGTTTCCTCGCCATATCAAATCGACCAAGAGAGGGAATGCGCATCCTGTGAGGCAGAAGGTTTTTTCTCATTGCTACCTTATATAGCACTACGCATTAAGGTTAGGACATTTCTAAATCCTGAAAGCCTTTGAAAGTCGGCTGTTCCCTGTTCCCTGTTCCCTAGCGCGTAGCGCTATATCATGTCCGGTTGAATAGTTATAAATAAATTACTCAGGAGTCAGAATTTCCTACGGAATGCTCCGCAAACAGGAGAGAAGAAAGAAGAAGAGAAGGAGAAAGTTTTTTCATCACTAATTATCCGGACATGATATTACAGCGCTTTTCAAATTAATGAACCACATCTTCACAAGCAAAATCTTGTAGGGACGTTCCATGGAACTACTGTGGTTTACCCAAATGAAAACCGCTGTATTTTATACACTAACGATGTTACCATTAGAGATATCCATAAAAGAGGGAGTAGGGAGTAGGGAGTAGGTGGAAATAATTGATAATTTCTGTACGATAATTGATTTTATTTTTTATTATTGGAGATGTCTATGAGCTACTCAAATCTTCATAAAAATCTTCATAAAAATCTGAAGTCCACTCAAACCGTCTACCAACTATGAATAACCTTCCCGGCTACAACTTTAACAAAAACCTTTACCAAGGCACACGCACCCTGGTCTATAGTGGTCAGCGCAGCAGTGATAACAAATCTGTCATCATCAAAGTCTTACGCAACTCCCACCCCAATTTCAGCGAGCTAGTCCAATTTCGCAATCAATACATCATTACTCGTCATCTTGAACATCCAGCTATTGTTCAACCTCTAGTCTTAGAACGTTACGGCAATGGTTATGCTCTAGTGATGCCCGATGATGGAGCGATCGCCCTTACTGACTATTGGCAGCACTCACATCATTCCCAAAAAGACTTCCTCAACATAGCTATCCAGCTAACGAAAGCTCTCCACTACCTAAACCAACAACGGGTTATCCACAAAGACATCAAACCAAACAACATCCTCATTCACCCCGAAACCAAGCAAGTTAAACTCATCGACTTTAGCATTTCAAGTCTACTACCTACTGAACAACAACAACTCATCAACCCTAACGTCTTAGAAGGAACTCTGGCCTACATCTCCCCCGAACAAACCGGACGGATGAACCGAGGTATTGACTATCGCAGCGACTTTTATTCCCTTGGAGTAACCTTCTTTGAACTTCTAAGCGGAAAATTACCGTTTCAGTCTGATGACCCAATGGAATTAGTACATTGTCATATTGCCCAGACAGCCAAGTTTCCAGTCGAAAGTGAACTACCAGAAATCTTGCAACAAATCATCCTGAAATTGATGGCCAAGAATGCTGAAGATCGTTATCAGAGTGCTTTGGGATTGAAGCACGATCTAGAGCAATGTCTACAACAATTAGAAACTATCGGGAAAATTACATCCTTTGAGTTGGCACACAGGGATAAGAGCGATCGCTTTATTATTCCAGAAAAACTCTATGGACGGGAAACAGAAGTGCAAACCCTACTTGATGCTTTTGAGAGAGTCGCAAACTCTCTTCGCAAAGAATCTCCCCCAACCCCCCTTCAAACCAAAAGTGAAGCAACATCTGGCTTCCCCCATTCAACGAAAAGCGAAGCAACATATGGCCTCCCCCTTTCCAAGGGGGGCGGGAGGGGCATAAAAAAGGGAGAAATGATGCTGCTGGCTGGTTTTTCTGGCATTGGCAAAACTGCTGTTGTCAATGAAGTTCATAAACCCATTGTTCGGAAACGGGGCTATTTTATCAAAGGGAAATTTGACCAATTCAATCGCAATATTCCTTTTTATGCCTTTGTACAAGCCTTTCGAGACTTGATGGAACAATTGCTAGGAGAATCTGATACAGATATAGAAATATGGAAAACCAAAATCCTAGAGGCAGTGGGAGAAAACGGCCAAGTCATTATTGATGTGATTCCGGAGCTAGAAAATATCGTTGGAAAACAGCCTTCTGTACCAGATTTATCGGGAAGTGCAGCACAAAATCGCTTCAATTTGCTGTTTAATAAATTTATTCAAGTTTTCACAACAAAAGAACATCCTCTGGTAATTTTTCTAGATGACTTACAATGGGCAGATTTGGCCTCGTTGAATTTACTGAAGTTATTGATGAATGAGTCTGAAGGAGAATATTTACTAATGTTGGGAGCTTATCGAGATAACGAAGTTTTTCCCACTCATCCATTAATGTTGACCTTAGATGAACTTCTGAAAAATCAAGCAATTATTAATACAATTACTCTCCAACCTTTAAGTTTTAAACATATTAATCAGTTAATTTCTGAGACTCTAATGTGCAGTGAAAAACTAGCTCAACCATTGAGTAAGTTAGTGAATCAGAAAACCAAAGGAAATCCATTTTTTACGACACAATTCTTAAAAGGATTATACGAAGATCAGCAGATTATTTTTAACCAAGATTTAGGCTATTGGGAATGCGATCTTTCCCAAGTAAGAGATGCTGCTTTAACTGATGATGTTGTCGAATTTATAGCAGGAAGGTTGCAGAAATTGTCAGAAGAAACTCAACAAGTTTTGAAGTTAGCCTCTTGTATTGGAAATCAGTTTGAGCTAGAGATATTGGCCGTAGTTTGTGAGGAATCTCAAGAGGAAGTAGCGACAGATATTTGGAGAGCATTACAAGAAGGGTTAATAATACCTATTAGTGAAGCCTATAAGTTTTTTCAGGGCGATATAAAACAGACAAAGGCTCAGATGGTGACAGTTGGTTATCGTTTTTTACATGACCGCGTGCAACAGGCGGCTTATTCTTTAATTCCCGAACAGGAGAAACAAAAAACTCATTTACACATAGGTCGAACTCTGTTAAATAGCATTCCCGAAAAGGAACAAACAGAATATATTTTTGATATTATCAACCAGTTAAATATTGGCAGAACATTAATTGATGAAACTACAGAGCAAAATCAATTTTCTCAATTAAATCTCATTGCTGGAAAAAAAGCTAAAGCTGCAACTGCTTATACTGCGGCTTTTGAATATTTCTTAATTGGGTTAGAATTGCTTGGTGAAGATAGCTGGAAAAATCAATATAAATTAACTTTAGAATTACATAATTTAGTTACTGAAGCTGCTTACCTAAATGGAAATTTTGAGCAGATGCAAAAATTTATAGAAATTATCCGGCAAAATACTCAAACTTTACTCGACAAAATACTAATTTATGAAATTAATATTACGGCTTGCATTACCCAAAGTAAACCGCTAGAAGCCATTGAAATTGCACTTTCAATTCTACAACAATTAGGTATTAACTTTCCAGAGCAACCAGATGCTTCTGATATTCAGCAAGGTATTAACCAAGTAATTGAAAATTTGAAAGGGATATCTATCCCCGACTTAGTTCATTTGCCGATAATGACAGACTCAGAAAAAATTGCAGCAATGAAAATCTTAATGCGAACTCTTCCAGCTGTTTTTCAAAGCTATCCAGTTCTGGCTCCCTTGATCGCTTTTGAGATGGTAAAAATATCGATTTTACACGGCAATACATCTGTATCTGCTTATGGTTATGCTCTTTATGGCTTACTTATGTGTGGCTCTTTTGGTGATATTGATGCTGGTTCCGAATTTGGAAAATTAGCTTTGAGTGTTTTATCAAATTTTAATTCTCAAGAACTGAAAGCCAAGATATTAACTATTTTTAGTGCTCATATAGCTCATTGGCAATGTCATATTAGAGAAACTTTATCACCTGCGCTTGAGGGTTATTTGGTAGGAATAGAAACAGGCGATCTTGAATATGCTGGTTATTGTGCTTATATTTATCTTGCTCATTCTTTTTGGCTAGGAAAAGACTTAATAAATTTGGAAAAAGACCAGGATATTTATATTGATTATTTTCAAATAATCAAGCAGAAACTTGCTTTAAATTGGGGTTTTATTTATCAACAAACTCTCTTAAACTTACAAGGAAAGTCGGCATATTTATATAGGTTAATTGGGACGCAATACGACGAATATAAAATGCTTCCTTTACATCAAAAAGATAACGATTTATATACAATTAGTCATTTATTTATTAATAAACTATTACTAAGTTATTTATTCAATAATTACGAATTGGCATTAGATAATGCTAAAATTGTAGAAGAGTCTCTAGCAGGAGTAACTGGATTGGTTATTGTTCCTGTGTTCTATTTTTACGATTCTTTGGTACGATTAGCACTCTATCCTAACCTTCCTGCACCTGAAAAACAAGCAATTATTGATAAAATATACACTACTAATCAGGAAAAAATGAAGATGTGGGTAGATCATGCTCCAATGAATTATCTGCATAAATTTAACTTAGTAGAAGCAGAAATTTGCCGAGTTAAGGAACAAAAAATATCAGCCATTGAGCTATACGATCGCGCCATTGCGGGAGCCAAGGAAAACGAATATATCCAAGAAGAAGCATTAGCCAATGAACTCGCCGCTAAATTTTATCTAGACTGGAGCAAAGAAAAAATTGCAGCTTCTTATATGCAAGAAGCATACTATTGTTATGCCCGCTGGGGTGCAAAAGCTAAAACTGAGCAACTAGAAGAAAAATATCCCCAACTGCTCGCCCCCATCCTACAACAGCAATGGATGGAATTGAATTCCCTTGATAGTATAGAAATTTTAACTCAAACACTGACCTCAAAAGTAAATACTCAAACTAGCAGCGGAGGATTTTCTGATACCTTAGATTTTGCTTCGATATTACAAACAGCTCAAACCCTATCGAGTACCATAGAGCTTGACCAGCTACTAGCCAAAATTGTAAAAATTACTCTGACTAATACGGGGGCGCAGAAGACTGTTTTACTCTCTCCTCAAACTGACCAATGGCAACTACAAGCAATAGCACAATTGACAAAGGATGGTAGAGTTGAGACCGATACTCACTGGCAACCCCTCACCACTGAGAGTAACCTTCCCATTCGCTTGATTCAATATGTGAAAAATACCCAGTCAGCTGTACTAATTGATGAGGGCAAAACTGAAATTGTCGGCATTCTCGAAGGGTACTTACTCCAATATCAACCCCAAAGTGTATTCTGTGTGCCACTGTTAAGTAAAGGCAATTTAGTTGCTATTTTGTACCTAGAGCATCCAACGACCAAAGGTGTTTTTACACGCGATCGCCAGGCAGTCATTCAATTTTTCTGCGCTCAAGCTGCCATTGCTCTGAAGAATGCTCGACTCTATGAGCAAGCTACTCAAGCACTGCGAGACTTACAACAAGCACACTTACAAATTGTTCAAAGTGAAAAAATGTCTACTTTAGGGAATTTAATGGCAGGAGTTGCCCATGAAATTAATAATCCATTAGGCTTTATCGTTGGTAATATTCAACTAGCACAAGAAAATCTAACCGATCTATTAGATCATTTGGCTCTTTATGAAAAGAATGCTTCTACCGAAGACCTAGCTGACCATGCTGAAGAGATTGATTTGGAATATTTGCGAGAAGATTTCCCGAATATTTTAGAGTCGATGAATGTGGGAGTAGAAAGGATGAAAAAAATCAGCACTAGCTTAAGAATATTTTCCCGTAAAGACCAAGAGTGTAAGAGTACATTCGATATCCATGATGGAATTGAGAGTACGTTAACTATCCTGAAGCATCGCACCAAAGCTTCTGAGCAACGTCCTAAAATTCAAATTATTAGAGACTATGAAGATCTGCCAGAAATTAACTGTTTTCCTGGTCAGTTGAATCAAGTGTTTATGAATATTTTGGCAAATGCTATTGATGCTTTTGATGAAGCAAACGAAGGTAAAACTTATACTGAGATTGAGGAAAATCCAAATCGGATCGTAATTCGTACTTCTATGGTAGAAAATCAGGTAAAGATTAAGATTGAAGATAATGCTAATGGGATAAAAGCAGAGGCTAAAGACCGGATTTTTGAGTATGGGTTTACGACTAAAGATGTGGGGAAAGGTACGGGGTTAGGCATGGCGATCGCTCATCAAATCATTACAGAAAAACATGGTGGTACGATCACTTGTGATTCTACATTGGGAAAAGGTACAATTTTTATTATTTCGTTACCCATTAGTTAGGGTTTGCTTATGGAAGTCTTTTTGTTGAGGTAAGGAGTAGGGACCCACCCCTAATATATAATCCGGTTGAATAATTATTGTATAGTTGGAAGTGGGGGAGTAGGGGAGTGGGGGAGTGCGGGAG
>NZ_CEZPJD010000393.1:3367-7300 GCF_983059655.1 Okeania sp. | reverse complement strand
AAAAATTAAAAAATCTTAAACTTATTAGGAAAGGCAGAGGGCAGGAGGCAGAAGGCAGAAGGGAAACTGCCCGTGACTGAAGGGAACAAGGGTATAAAACCCCACCGTCACTCGCGTTACCTACAATTGGTTAGGGTTTTATACCCCAACCAATTGTTCCTTCTGCCCTCAACCTTGAAATACGCTATTTATATAGATATAGCAGTGGAAGGAAAAGTAAGGAGATATCAAAAGCTGAAAACTCAGACAATGCCAGATTTTTCCTTTCCTGCGGAATGCTGCGCAAACAACATAGCTGCCTTCTGCTATATATACGCTTAATATAGATAAAAGGCCACGACTAAAGAATAATAATGAAAAATTTCTGGAAACAAATAGAAACAGATGGGCCGAATAAAATTAATAACCATCACCCATCACCATGCAACCCTAAAGCTAATCCCCAAAATACCAAAACTATTCTTTTTCAAAAATATAAAAAACTGATATGGAGAATTTTGGCGACTGGGATAATTGCTCAAGGTGCGTTACTAGGAACTCCAGCTTTTGCTAATAAAGCTAATAATCAAAACATTCTCACCTACACTAAGCTACTAGAAAAAATCAAGGCTGGAGAAGTTACAGAAATAGATGCTTATCCTTCTCAAGGAATTGCTAAAGTTAGCCTGAAAGGGCAAAAGAGTAATGAATCTATGTATACCGTCAATATTTTTGAGTATAATCCAGAACTACTGGATCTAGTCCGCGCTCAAAAAATTGACTTTGAACTAAAGCGCTCTGCCGACAATAGCGTAGCAATGGGCATTATATTTAATGTACTCATCGTCTTTATAGTTATCATTGTGCTGCTAAGTATCCTGCGTCGTTCTAGCCAGTCACAAGGAAATGCTTTAAACTTTGGCAAGTCCAGGGCACGTTTCCAGATGGAGGCCAAAACAGGAGTATTATTCGATGATGTGGCAGGTATCGAAGAAGCAAAAGAAGAACTTCAGGAAGTAGTCAGTTTCCTCAAAAAGCCAGAAAAATTTACAGCTATTGGGGCAAAAATTCCTAAAGGAGTACTTTTGGTAGGACCTCCGGGAACAGGTAAAACTCTATTAGCAAAGGCGATCGCTGGAGAAGCAGGAGTTCCATTTTTTAGTATCTCTGGCTCAGAATTTGTGGAAATGTTCGTTGGTGTGGGAGCTTCTCGAGTACGAGACCTATTTCGCAAAGCCAAAGAAAATGCTCCTTGCATCATATTTATAGATGAAATAGATGCGGTGGGTAGACAACGAGGTGCTGGTATTGGTGGGGGTAATGATGAACGGGAACAAACCCTAAACCAGTTACTGACAGAGATGGATGGGTTTGAAGGCAATACAGGCATCATTATTATCGCTGCAACTAACCGTCCTGATGTTCTGGATGCTGCATTATTACGTCCTGGTCGGTTTGATAGACAAGTAACTGTAGACTTGCCTACTTATAATGGACGTTTGGGAATTTTGGAAGTCCATGCTCGGAATAAAAAACTAACTCCAGAGGTTTCCTTAGAGGCGATCGCTAGACGGACACCAGGTTTTTCGGGAGCAGATTTAGCCAATATGCTGAACGAAGCAGCTATTCTAACTGCTAGAAGACGTAAGGAAGCAGTTACACCCTCGGAAATTGATGATGCTATTGACCGAGTAACCATAGGTTTGAGTTTAACTCCATTATTAGACAGTAAGAAAAAACGGTTAATTGCGTACCATGAAGTCGGACACGCTTTATTAATGACCTTGCTCAAAAATTCCGATCCTCTGAATAAGGTGAGCATTATTCCTCGTTCTGGTGGAGTGGGTGGTTTTGCTCAACCAATTATGGATGAGGCAATGGTTGACAGTGGGTTATATACCCGCTCTTGGTTAATAGACAGAATTACAATTTCTCTAGGTGGGCGTGCTGCGGAGGAAGAGATTTTTGGCCCTGCGGAGGTGACGGTGGGAGCTGCTAACGATATTAGGAGTGTGGCTAATTTAACCCGTGAAATGGTAACTCGTTATGGAATGTCCGATTTAGGGCCAATTGCTCTAGAGAATCCTAGTGAGGAAGTCTTTTTGGGTCGAGGTTGGCAGTCACAGTCAGAATATTCTGAGGAAGTAGCTACTAAGATTGACCATCAAGTTCGAGCAATAGCTTTTCATTGTTATGAGGAAGCTCGCCGAATTATTAGAGAAAATCGTGTGGTGGTGGACAGGTTGGTAGACCTTTTAATAGAAAAGGAAACTATTGAGGGTGAAGAGTTCCGGAGAATTGTTTCGGAATACACAACATTACCTGAGAAACAGAAACTTTCTATTGGTTTAGAAAAGAAAAGTTAAAGTTTAACTAGCTATCAGCTATTATTTATCAGCGTTTCAGCCTAAAAAGGTAGTGCATATAATTAGGGTTTGCTGAAAAAGTATGCATGGGTTTGGGTAGGAGTTAAGTCATCAGGAAAAACGGGGAATTTAGAAGAGATAAGAGTAAGAATTGTCCCTCAATTTTTCTGTCCTTAGTTTGCTTTTTATGCTAACTTTTTGAGAGTTTTAGACTAAAACAAGCACACTTTTTGGGAATCAAAAAAAGCTCAAATTTTTATTTTTCAATGGTTTGATAATTAATCAGCAAGCCCTAATTATTAATTATTAATTATTAATTATTAATTGTTGAACTATCTACCCTCTAAGCCTGATAGACTCCTGGTTTGTTGAGCATACATCTCTCTTAAAATTAAACCAGGATCTACCCAACGACCCCCATATTTTAAACCCCAATGAAGATGGGGGCCACTGGTTCTACCAGTCATTCCCACTCTCGCTATTCGAGTCCCGGCGGGTAGAACTTGACCTTGAAGTAGCATAATTCCACCACCACGATCTACTAAATAACGACGTCCGCCATGAGTTTCTACCCCTCCTTGAACATGGCAGTAAACGTGTTCCCAATAGCCTGACTTAACGACAATACCAGTACCACATCGCCTGTCTTCCCAGACTTCTACAACTTTCCCTGCCCACCAATTTCGGATATAGCTTCCCTGAGGTGCTGCTAAGTCTAACCCATAATGAAATCCCCCTCCTCTAGGGCCAAAAGGAGATGTATATCCTTGAAAGTTTTCTACTGGGAAGGAAGCATTTTGCCAGTTATTGACGTAGGCTATTTGTTGATTATTAATTTTGGGTTCTTGAGCTGTGACTAATTCTTGTTTGAGTCCTGTGGTGGTGAAGCCAACTCCGATAATTCCTAGTAATAGTAAAATTTTTTTTGATTTATTAAAATACTGCTTTATAGGATTAGATACCAAAGGCAAACCAAGAGGGATTGGATTTGACATGGTTTTTATTCACTCCTCAAATTCTTATGACCAGGGATGATTTGACGCATCTAAATATTCTGAGGAATTGTATCATAATTTAACCATATTGCCATTAAAAAATAGTATTGTTAGGTATAGACAAATCTATAGAGCTTGTCTGCGGAAATTCCGAGATTAACGCTAGATATAGAGAGGAAAAACTATAGTGCTATACATATGTAGTGTTTGAATTCTTAAAATAGAAAATTCTCACTCATTTTTACTTATTTGGCTCAAATAGAATTAGTCTGCAGGTAAATCTATGAGCTTGTCTCTGGAAATTCCGAGATTAACGCTAGATATAGAGAGGAAAAACTATAGTGCTATACATATGTAGTGTTTGAATTCTTAAAATAGAAAATTCTCACTCATTTTTACTTATTTGGCTCAAATAGAATTAGTCTGCAGGTAAATCTATGAGCTTGTCTCTGGAAATTCCGAGATTAACGCTAGATATAGAGAGGAAAAACTATAGTGCTATACATATGTAGTGTTTGAATTCTTAAAATAGAAAATTCTCACTCATTTTTACTTATTTGGCTCAAATAGAATTAGTCTGCAGGTAAATCTAT
>NZ_CEZPJD010000393.1:0-3267 GCF_983059655.1 Okeania sp. | reverse complement strand
CATTTTTATTCATGAGAGGAATTACTATATTGGAATATCAGTCGGGCGGTCATATAAAAAGCTTAAAATTCAGACAAAACAAGATTTTTCCTTCTTCCTTCTTCCTTCTTCCCTCTTTCTTCTTCCTTCTCACAAAATTTCAAGTTGGCATTTCGATCGCAAATACTGCTCCTTTGTTAGAAGAAGAAATACATTTTATTCTGCCTTCATGTTGTTCAACAATAATTTGATAACTGATTGATAGTCCTAAACCTGTGCCTTGACTGACTGGTTTAGTTGTAAAAAAAGGGTCGAATATTTTAGAGTAATTTTCCTCTGTTATACCCAAGCCATTATCAGAAATATAAATTCCGAACCAATCATTTTCTAATTTTTCTGTTTTGATAGAAATTTTTGGTTGTTCTTCTCCAAATTTATTCTGAGAAAATTTTATTTCTAGGGCATCAATGGCATTATTAATAATATTCATTATTGCTTGCTTTAATGCATTGGGATAACAATTAACTAGAGGCAATTCGCCATAATCTTGAATAACTTCAATCTGAAACAATGGATTTTGTAAACGTGGCTGAAGAATTAGTAAAATACTGTCAATAATTACATGAACATCTACAGATATTACTTTGGTCTTATCTAAGCGGGAGAAAACTTGCAAGGATTTAACAATTTTACTAATACGGTTTGCCCCTCCTTCCATTGACTCTAATAATTTGGGTAAATCTTCCTCAATATAATCCAATTCAATTTCTTCAATTTTTTCTGCAACCTCATCAGGTAAATTGGAAGAATTTTTATGCAAAATGCGAACTAAATCTAATATATCTTTAGCATATCGATCAACGTAATTTAAATTACCCAAAATAAAGGTAACAGGATTATTAATCTCATGAGCAATTCCGGCAACCATTTCTCCCAAACTAGACATTTTTTCCGCCTGAATGAGTTGAGCTTGAGTCTTTTTCAACTTTTTCAGAGTTCTTTGTAAGTAAATATTTTGCTTTTTTAAAGCTTTTTTAGATAATTGATGCTCAATTTCAGCTGCAGAGCGAGTAGCAATTACTTTTAAGATAGATGTTTGTTGTTCATAATTGTGTTTTAAAGGTTTAGTATCTAAACCTCCAACATGACCGACATTTTTTCCATGACTATCTACAATAGAAATACCTAAATAACTTTCAGCTTCCAAAGCTAATAAATCTCTATCTTCTGGGAATAATTGTTGAATTGAATGGGGATAAATTTGTAGACCTGTTTCATAAACAGTACTACAAGGAGTTCCTTCTATATCGTATTTAAAGTTAGGTATAAACCTGTCTCCTGACCAAAAAGCTAATACCTTAATTTGTGGTCGAGTACTATCTATAAATTCTCCAACAAATGCATACTTTATTTGCAAAAATTGAGCCAGGTATTGAGCACAAGCCTGAAAAAAATCTTCGCCGATTTTAGATGCAATTCCTGCAACAATGAGATTGAGATTATATTCTGAGTCAAAATCATAATTTTTCATTACATTATTTTATGATTATAGATACTATTTACATATATTTTTATGGATGTGTAAATTATGCTTTTGCTATTTATTTAAGTTCATTCAGTATTAATTATAAAATATTTAGTAATCATGTTTTATTCAATCGTTATTTTCTTAAGTATCTTTCATCTCAGATATAATACAGGGCTACATTTTACCGAAAAATTGTGAGTATGCACCTCCTCTTTTAAAGGGATAAAAAAGAGAATTATTTTAGCGATCAGTACCTCTTGCTTGACCTTTGTCATGCTGCGCAAACAGCTTTAGGTACTGATAACTGATAACTGATGACTGATAACTGAAATGACCCGTGTAGTTATTTTTTCATCATCCAATTGGACGTTATTAAAAACAATAGCTAACTATTATTCTGTTTGTTTTACAATTATATTAACTTGTTCTAGGTATAATCCTAATTTAAGCTATTTTTCCGATCTAGCAACAACAGATAATATCAATTATTTAATTTCATGTTTATGTTTAATTGAATGCTTAAAATATAATCATCGCTGAAACCTGTTATAATTCAGGAATTTAATATTTTGACAAAAAATAAAATATAAGATTTTAAAAAATGATACTAGAAGAAATTTTTCCCTTTAGGTTGGCCATAGATGCCACAGCGATCGCAGGTGCATCTCTCTGGTCTTTGGCCTTATATTGGGGTTTTTCCCCTTTGAGTGAGTGGGTGACATTACAACTGAACCGTTGGTTTAATTTTGCAGAAAGAGCATTATATACATCTGAGAAAGAATTTGAAAAGACCCGTAAAGCTAGAGAATCTCAGAATGCTTTTTATGCATCTATTTTTAGTATTGTGCCTTTTTTAATTGTAGGCAGTTTATGCAATTGGGGTGTAGAAATTGGTTTAGATAAAAGTTGGTCAATTAGTATTGGAATAATTGTTTGTGTAACTGGTGCTGTTTATGAATTAGGAAGAAGAGATAGTCAATCATAATTAGGGAGTAGGGAGTAGGGAGTAGGGAGTAGGGGAGTGTGGGAGGTATGGGAGGTGTGGGGAGTAAGGAGTAGGTCAGTTATTTATTAAGTTCTATATATTATGAAAATAGACCAAAAGTTTCCTTTTCCTACTGATGTAGAAACAGCGATCGCTCTGCAACAAAAACTCCGTCATCAAGTAATAACTGAAGACCAATTTGGAACTATTAAATATGTAGCTGGTATTGATGTTGGTTATAGTGATTCAGATAAGATTACTCAAGCAGCAGTAGCAGTTTTAAGTTTTCCACAATTAGAATTATTAGAACAGTCTATAGTTAAACGTCCTACTTCTTTTTCTTATGTTCCTGGATTATTATCTTTTCGAGAGATACCTGCTATTTTAGATGCTTTAGAAAAGCTAAATATTACTCCTGAATTATTGCTTTGTGATGGTCAAGGATTAATTCATCCCCGTCGATTTGGTATCGCTTGTCATTTAGGAGTTTTAGTTAATATCCCTAGTATTGGTGTAGCTAAATCTCACTATATTGGTAAATATGATTCTGTTGGTTTAGAAAGGGGTAATTGGCAACCAATAATAGATGAAGAAGAAGTTATTGGTGCTATTGTTAGAACTCGTACTGGAGTTAAACCAATTTATGTTTCAACTGGTCATAGAATTAGCTTAAAAACTGCTATAAATTATGTTTTGAAATGTACTACTAAATATCGGTTGCCTGAAACAACTCGTTGGGCAGATAAATTAGCTTCATTTTAGGAAGAAAGAAGGA
>NZ_CEZPJD010000392.1:0-7335 GCF_983059655.1 Okeania sp. | reverse complement strand
GGTTTCCTAAGAAAGTTTGATAAATTAGGGTATGATTTGACCTGGCACAAAATTATTAGTTCTTATTCAGTCTATAGAACCCATTTGGTATCTCTAAAAATTTAGGCGATATAGCTGCAGCTAGGCTCCGCCTTTTCCTGACGGAATGCTCCGCAAACATGTCGGCGACCGCCGAAACACCAATCTCTTAAGCATTAGTCGAATAAAACACATATTAATCTTGGCAGTAGCATTTTCCAGGGTTCTTTTCCTACGGAATGCTCCGCAAATAAAATTTTTAGTCGGCGTAGATCGAAGGTTCGTGTCACCAGGTACAATGTTGTAAAGTTTTGTAACAATCAGTAGCAATGGAACGAAATTGTAGTGCGTTTAGCTGTAAAACCCCAGAATAACTAGCATGATAAATCCATTTTTGTGTTTCACTTTCCACAGTGAAAAATAAATTAAAGTCTTTGGGTGCAAGAACTTATAAAGAGTTAGAAGAAGCTATTGCCAAGGCTTTTGCAGAAGTGACATTAGAAAATATTCATAACTGGTTTACACACTGCTGTTATTGTACCTTATTAATATGAAAAATGCTATAAAGAACCATGAATCAAGAAATATTTGACCATATTTACTCTAATTTATCAGACAATGACAAAAATATAATCCAATTGCGTTTATCGGGCAAAAAATATCAAGAAATTGCCCAGTTAATGAGTTTCAATCAATCTAGTGTGGGGAGAAAATTAAAAGCAATAGCAAAGAAGTTTAAATATTCATCAGAATCTAATCTGGAATGGAACGAATATTTGGTACAGATATTCACTCAATATAAACCAACTTTCGTCATTAATGAGTTACAGGAAGATTATGGTTTTCACCCAGTTATTATGCCTGGTAGACCGGAAAAAATAGACTCCCATTTTTATATAGAACGTCATCGAATTAAACGTTGTACTATTGAATCTGAATGTTATGAAGCTATAGAACAACCAGGTTCTTTAGTAAGAATAAAAGCACCAAGTAGAATGGGTAAAACTTCTCTAATCAAAAAGATACAGAACAAAGCAAATAAAAATAATTATTTGCCTGTGTATCTGAGATTTGATACTCTCATTGAACCTGACAATATCAACAATATTAATAATTTTCTCAAAGCATTTAATAAAAATATCAAAAGTCAGTTACCTGATGTCTCTTATGGATTAATTTGGGATGATAATAATGCTAAAATTTCTTGTACTCAGGCATTTAAAGAATTATTAATTAATCTCAATAAAAATGTTGTTTTACTATTAGATGAAGTTAATGAAATTTTCAATTATCCAGAAATCTCTAAAAACTTTTTTGCTATGTTAAGAAGTTGGTATGAAGAAAGTAATAACTCAGAAATTTGGGAAAATCTGAGAATGGTAATTGCTTATTCCACAGAATATCATGGTAAACTAGATATTTATCAATCTCCTTTTAATGTCGGTTTACCTATAGAATTAAAAGAATTTATACCAGAGCAGGTAACTCAATTAGCTTACTTACATCAACTTGATGCAGAAATAGTCAATCCTTTAATGTCTATGGTAGGAGGACATCCTTATTTAGTCAGATTAGGATTATATAAAATGGTTCAGGATGAATTGGAAATTAAAGACCTATTAAAAGACGCTCCTAGTGAAAGTGGGATTTATCAAGATCATTTAAGTATATTGTTAGAAATAATGGAGAATCATCCTAAAATCAAAACAGTTTTTTGCGAAATATTAGCCAATTCTCCAGTGCGTTTACCCAATAAAAATCGAGAAGTACGTCAATTAGAAGCTATGGGATTAATTAAAATGAAAGGTTATTTAGCTGAACCTCGTTGTCAGTTATATAAACAATATTTTCAGGATCGTTTATGTTAATTTAAAGTAAGAACGTAAGGAAGAATAAAAAAGGGGAAAAATGATAAGAGGAGGTAGTTTACGAGCAAATGACCCTACTTATGTAGTGAGAAAACAAGATACAGAACTATTGGAAAAACTCCTAGCTGGCGAATATTGTTATGTTTTTAATGCTCGTCAAATGGGTAAATCCAGCATGAGAGTAAGAGTGATGAAAAATTTACGCTCTCAAGGTTGTAAATGTATCCCAATTGATATGACTAGATTAGGTGTTTCAACTAAAGAAGAATATTGGTATGAAGGTTTTTTAGGAGAAATATTTTATGGATGCGATCTACCTAATAGTATCAATTATCAAGACTGGAGAGCTAGCCATCAAAACTTAAATAATATCCAACTTTTTGCTCGGTTTATTGAAGAAATTTTATTTGTTAATTTTCCCCATCCTCAAAAAATATATATTTTTCTTGACGAAATTGATGTGCTGGTTAAATTGCCATTGGAGATGAGAAATGATTTTTTTGCTTTTATTCGCTCTTGTTATAATCGCCGGGCTGAAGATGGAAAACCTGATTATCATCGGTTGATTTTTGCTTTTGTTGGAGTAGCGACTCCAGATGATTTAATTAGAGATCCACAACGTACTCCTTTTAATATTGGTTATCCAATTGAATTAACAGAGTTAAGTTTTGAAAATGGCAAAGAAGTATTAACTAGGAGATTAGAAGGAATAGTAGAAGAGCCAGAAATTGTTTTGAAAAAAGTTTTTGATTGGACTGGAGGTCAACCTTTTTTGACTCAGAAACTTTGTCAAATAATTATTGATTATGCAGAGGATTCTGAACCAGATGTTGATGAATTAGTAGAAGAACATATTTTGACTTATTGGGAAGAAAAAGATAATCCTACTCATTTTAAATATATGCACGATTATTTAGTTAATCATGTTGAATTTGCTCCTCAATTATTAGGACTATATCAAGAAATTCTGCAAAAGGGAGAAGTTAAAACTGATGATAGTCCAGTACAAATGGCTCTACGATTGTCTGGTATAGTAATTAAAAGACAAAAGAAATTATTTGTTTTTAATAAAATTTATCAGAAAATTTTTAATGAAGATTGGGTTGAGGAAAAATTAGCAGAAAAATTAGCAAGTTTAGAAAATAATCTGGATAATTCTCAGGCTAAACCTAAACCTAAAACATTAGGAATGAGCTTAACTATTGCTGGTTTGGTAGGAGTAGGAGTAATTATTTTGAGAAGTTTAGGCTTGCTACAATCATTTGAATTAAATGAGTACGATCGCCTGATGGGATGGCGACCTTCAGAGCCACCCGATCCTCGTCTTTTAATTGTTGAAGCTACGGCCACAGACATTAATAAATATGGAATTAGTAATAGTTTGACTGATGAGAATTTAGCTAAAGTAATAGCCAAATTAGAAACTCATAAACCTGCCATTATTGGTTTAGATTATTTACGAAATAATCCTTTACCTTCTGAATCTGGTTATCAAAAACTATTAACAATTTTGAGTAATAATAAGAAAATAATTGGTGTTTGTAGTGTTAGTGACGATGATAATAACAGGAATGAACCTAGTACCAAACCTCCTAGAACAGTAGAGAAGGAGGAACGTTTCGGTTTTATTCAGCTTATGCTAGATATTGGTCAAGTTAATGTGATCCGTCGCCACTTAATGTTTCAGAATAAAAAATTAGGAAATCCTTGTCAAACAGAATATTCATTAAGTATTAAAGTTGCTCTTAATTATTTGGAAACTAAAGGCATTAAAGAGGAAGATGCTCCTCAAGGATTTGTTAAAATAGGGCAGGTTATTTTCAAAGACCTTGTAGAAGGACAAGGTTTTTATCAAAAAATTGACTCTGGTGGATTTCAAGTTTTACTTAATTATAGAAACTCAGCTCAGTTTCCTAATAAAGTTTCTGAGTCTATTACTATTTCGGATGTTCTCAATAATAATTTTGATGAATCTTTAATTAAAGATAAGATTGTACTTATTGGTAATACAGACCCAGATGGTAGTGATAATTTTTATACTCCTTATAGTTTTCAAGCGGTTTCTCAAAAGCAAATGACTGGAGTTATTATACACGCGCATCAGGTAAGTCAAATTATTAGTGCAGTTTTAGATGGAAAACCTTTAATTATATTTTGGGATAGGTGGGTAGACTGGTTATGGATTTTAGGTTGGTCTGCTGTTGGTGCTGTAGTAGGTAGGTGTTTTCATCAAGTTTTATTCTTTGTCTTTTTTATAGGAGGAAATATTATGGTTTTATACTTGGTTAGTTGGATTTTTTTAACTCAAGCTTTTGTCGTACCCCTGGTGCCATCTGTTTTGGCATCTATTATAACTGGTCTTAGTGTTTTCATAAATTTTGAGAGAAGTCCGCCTCCATTGACTGATAATTGATAGAGACGAACGTATAGTTTTCCACACCTATACGCACTTGCTAGTATAGGGGTATCGGTAGCAAATGTGCAGAACAACCACGCGCTTGGCTAAAATGATTACTGTGACTATATTTCATATCAAACATATTTGTGAAGTTTGGTATCTCGCGTTGGTGTACCAGTAAAACTAAAGTTTATTTGATACAGAAATTTAGAACTATTTTTCAATAATTAAGACTTCTTTTCTCAGATAGGTTTAATTGGAGAGCGCGATTACAAAACCTTAGCGGGGTTTCTTGCACAAATGATACTCAAACCCAGTAACCGCCGACGGCCTCAGTAGAAACAGGAAGTAAACAGCCTCCTAGGGTCGGAGCTACGCTATCAAGTTGTCACTTTATGTGACGCTTTGTATCAGTTTTATAGAGCAGAAAACAATGAAAATCAAACAACTTGCTGCTGTTATTATTAGCATTTGTGGGCTAAATGTGGGAATAGCTAAATCAGTAGCAGTAGAAATGAAAGCACCTGTCTTAGTGCAACAGTCTAGGAAAATAGAGGAATTTGATGGACTTTTTCATGAAGCGATTGTATCTCAAGAACTAGATAAATATAATCAATCTACTCCCATATTGGAAAGTACATTTGCCATTTCAGAAACTTCAGATACTAGAGAAAAAGCTGGAATTACAAAACCATTAAAAGTGGCGGATAACGATAGAGGAGGGAACCCAAGTCCGGGTAATAGCCGTGGTGGGGGGACTCGTGGTGTTCGCGGTGGCAAGTGTAATCCTAACGATCAAAAGCCTTTTTTAGTTCTAATTCCTGCAGAGCTGGAAACTGTAGGAACTTTGACAAGTCATCCGACTTTTTGGTTGTATATTCCTCGCTCTGGTAGTATTAATTTCGTTTTAAAGGATAAGATTGAGAGGGATAAAATTATTTATGAAACTAAATTTAATGTTGAATCAGAGCCAGGATTTATTAGTTGGCAATTACCCTCTTCTGCCCCACCTTTAGAAGGCTCTTATGTTTGGGGATTTACTTTTGATTGTGGAGACAATGAGCAGGTTGTTGACGGACAAATATTCAGGGAGGACGCAACCGATAATTTGATGAATGAGCTAAAATTGGCTGAAACTGTTATAGACAAGATTGATGTTTATCAGGAGAATAGTTTCTTCCCTGAAAGTGTTAACGAGTTAGTAAACTTACGTCGGAGTAATCCTGACGATCCAGAGATAAATGATAGATTGAAGATTTTATTAGGTAAGTGGTATGATGATTTAGTTGACGATCCGATTCAAGATTGTTGTAATATCAAGTGACATTAAATAACTTTAATATAGAACCCCTAAGCGTATCTTTTGAAGAATAAGTTTATACTAAGTAGCGATATAGCTGGCACTAGGCTCCGCCAACGCCAATTATTATCACTAATATTTGGGTAAATGCCATATTCAAGTAGTTTGACAGATTAAGGTGGCGTTCACCATTTAATCGAGAATCATGGAAATGGTGGGGACAACCTTTTGGTAAACTATAGGAATTTCAACTAACACGCTTATTGCAACTTCGCAGTTATTATATCATGTCCGGATAATTAGTGATGAAAAAACTTATCATAAGTGCTTAAACAGTAAATCTTTATATTTTCCCCTCCTGGGATGGGTTAGGGGTGGGTTCCCTACTCCCCTACTCCCCACTCCCCCGCTCCCCTACTATTTTAATAATAAGTATTCAACCGGACATGATATTAGACCTCAATAAAAATAGCGATAACTCTGTTATTTTAATAACGGCAACACCTTTTTCTTTAATAATTCTACCAGCTCTGGCTGCATATATTCATACTCATCTCTGATATCCAAGCAAATCACTCGCTTGTTTTTGAGCCAGGGCTGAAACTTATTTGAAAGTTTACGTTGATGATACTTTTCCATTACAAAAATTATGTCTGCCCATTGAATCGCTTCGCTGCATAAAGGAATTTCAGCACCTCGATCCAATCCAGCCGAGTCTACCTCCAAATCTGGATATTCAGAAAATATCGTTTCAGCAGTAGGACTGCGTAATCGGTTTTTACTACAAATAAATAGTATTTTCTTCATCTTTATAATTTAATATGTCAAAGTTCAAATATTAAATCATATCTCCCTACACAACTGTTGTTATGGCAGAATGTGACCCCTGAGTGCTAATTAATGTGCAAGAAAATGCACGTCCACCCACAATAAAAAGTGGCGTTGTGATAACTCATGCACATTTTCCCACTTCCCCAAAAACTAGGAGATGATAAAAATATAGAGTAAAACTTACGCAGAAACACTAATTACAGTGGATTTATCTTGATAAATGCCAACTAATACGCTGTATATAGCGTTAATGCGTAAGTCCTGCTCGATTCAAAAACAAGGAGAAAATTATGCTTGCTGGAACTCAAAGAACTACTACTCGTCCTACTCTTACCCTTGGTAGCACTGGTGAAGATGTGAAAAATTTACAAACATTTTTGAATGCCATTGTTGCTAATAATAGCTTAGTAGTTGATGGAATATTTGGTAATCTTACAAAGGAAGCTGTTATAGCTTTTCAAAAGGAATATGGTGGTTTAACTGCGGATGGAATTGTGGGTCCCCAAACTTGGGGAGTAGTAGATACAATTGTCCGCACTACTCTGTATTTGGGTAGCACTGGAGAAGATGTAGAATATCTACAAAGACGGTTAAATGGTATTGGATCTGCTTCCTTGGTAGTTGATGGAATATTTGGTGTAGCAACAGAAGAAGCTGTGAAGAAATTCCAAAAATTCCATGGTTTAACTGTGGATGGAATTGTTGGCAGTCAAACTTGGGGAAAATTAGAATTGATCGATGTTTAGAGTTGAATTCACTAATCAAAACTAATCAGTACTTACGCTAGGGCGCTATATATAGCGTCTACTAATTGAGGCGGTATAGCTGTCTCTAGGCTCCGCCAACGCCTCAATATTTCTGCCATTCTTAAAGGCGTAAAACTAGATAACGAATTTATGCCATTTCAGCCTTCATTACTT
>NZ_CEZPJD010000391.1:0-7339 GCF_983059655.1 Okeania sp. | reverse complement strand
TCTAACCCATCGACCACCAAAATTTCTTGGGTCCTTTGGACATAACGAATTAGCTGTACTGGCAGGTAGGGATTGTCCGTCAGTGATTCTGAAACCAACTGGGTAGTTTCAGCAGTTGCTGTTACCTTCACTTGCCAGGTGTGATCGGCATCTGGCAACAGCAATGCCAAGCGTTCTGCTCCAGATATTTCGAGTATTCTTGGGGCTAGCTTTTCGAGCAGTTCACTCAGATCAATGCTTTCATAAAAGGCTTGGGCAGATTTAAAGATTGTTGCCAGGTCAAGAACTGTATTTAGATTCCCGGTCGCAGGTTGAGAGCTACTAGCAGAGGAATGGACAGATAGATTCAATGGTGCAATATTGTGTAAAGTTGCCAGGGGGTCGATAGTTTTTGTCTGCTGAAGAATTGGTTGGAGCAACAGTGCATAGCTCTCTGCCAGGGCATTAGTTTTAGCCTTCGCGCCCCAGCGGTCATAACAGAGATAAGCCTCTTGCAAATAGAGGGTAGCAATTTTATCTTTACCCCAATCCAGATAGAATCTGGCTGCTAATTCATTAGCCAACGCTTCTTCCTGGAGATATTCGTTTTCTTTGGCTCCGGCAATGGCGCGGTCGTAGTATTCCATGGCGGTTAAGCGATCGCCTAATAGTCGCTGCTCCTCCGCGCAAACCAAATCGTATTTATGTTGGAAATTCATCGGAGCGTTATTAGCCCAACGCTTCATTTTTTGTTGATTTTCACTCACCTTGGCAAGAATCTTTTCATCCTCTTTCCCTTGAACGCAGGCTAAATGAATTAATGAATCATAGAAGTAGAAAATCACTTCCATCAGCATTCCTACTGGTCCGGCTATGTATTGTTCTGCTAATTCTGAAGCTGCTAAGGCTTGAGGGTAATCACCCAATATATATAGTAAAGTTGCTTGATTGAAATATAAATAACACAGCCCAAATGCATCACCTTGTTTTTGTTTCGATTGAACATAGACATCAATATCAAATATATATTCTTCTAGGATATCAGTATCTTTTGATCCACTGCTTAGAGCAATAATCGTTCTATAACAATATTGGGTCCAGGAAAGAGGTAGCTTCTGCCGAAGATTAGATAAAGCTTCATTCGCTTTGAGTAATGCTTGCTGAACCTCAGATAATTCTCGTCCAATAAAATACAGGTTGTAACATTTCACAAATATTGCATACGCTGAAAATTCAAAATCTCCATTTTCTAAGCCACTGGTATAGGCTTCTTGCAACATACTCAAACTTTCTTTGACGTGACGTTTTCCATGGATGATAAACGCACTCATCGATTGGTAAACCCTATTGCCCCAAGCCGTAGAATTGGATGTATTTAGCAGCTTTAATGACAAAAGTCCCCATTCATAGGCTCCATCTAAATCTTGTTCTAAGTTCTTTAACAGAATTGCCCAAGCTGAATAGCCATAGGCAGAATAAGGGGAGTTGCCATATTCTAAGGAAAACTTATTGACTATCAAAATAATCAGGCAAAATAAATTTGGAGATACAATCATAGTTGGTGGTATCACCAACATTAAAGTGCTAACAATAGCCAATTTTTCTGGATCGGTGAGAGTCGGCAATGCTATAACCTCATCGAAATTGAATTGGGCTGCAAACTGCTTAAAATTTTCTAGCTCTTGCTTAACATCCTCTAGGGTGGGAGAACTTGGCAAGATAACACCCATCTCCTGGAGCAGAGTACGGGCAATTTTAATGCTAGCGAGGGGCTGATTTTGTCCCAAGCAGAATAGCATCTTGATTTGTAAGATTTTGGCAGTATCCAGGCTGGTCTTTGCTTGGATCGTCACAATTTTAATCATGGCTTCCATCCGTTCCCTATGGCCAGACAGATAGGCAACTTCGGCTGCATTTTCGTACAAATTGAGGGCTAAGGGATAGTTCTGTTGCCAGCCATCTTTCGGTAGGGTTTCGATGGCGATATCAAAGTATTTTAAGGCTGCCCCATAGGCGGTAGCACCCTTGGCCTTGAGGCCTGCACGCAAATTCAGCGATATTAATTGATATTGTTCGTCAGTATGGGAAATCAGGTTTCGACCCATGTTGAGTTGATTGACTATGTCAAAAATATGCTCTTCCTGCTTGTCTGGAGAGATTTTTTCTAATAGGAATCGGCCAATTCGATAGTGGGTTTGTTGTTTTTGCTGTTCTGGAATGAAGGCATAAGCGGCTTGTTGTACCCGGTCATGTAAAAACCGATAGATAACAGTTACTTGATGAGATGTTATTAGCTGAGTTGTTATTGGCTGATTATCTATTTCTTGAAAAAACTTATAGGTTTCATTGTCTGGAATTATCAGTCCAGTCTGGATAGCAGGCCACAAATCATGGGCTAACATTTCTGGAGATTGTTCACAGATCGTTGCTAGGGTATCAAGTTCAAACTGATTTCCTAAACAGGCTGCGATCGCTAAAGTATTCTGGGTTATTTCTGGCCATTGCTGCAATCGTCCGATCATGAATTCAACGACATCATCGGTCAGAGCTAACGGGCGAATCTGGCTCAAATCGCATTGCCAGTAACCCGCATCAGCATTAAATGTAATCCAGCTTTCGGCTTGAAGGCTTTGTAAAAACTGGGTGGCAAAAAATGGATTACCCTGGGTCTTTTGGTACACCAATTCGGCTAATGGGATAGCAATCTCTACCGAACAGTGCAAACTCTCTGCCACTAAATGGTTAATGTCATCCTGTTTTAAGGGATCTAGGGTAAGGGTATGAAAAGTTGTTACAGATTGCTGCAACTCGTCTAGTGTCAGTATCAAGGGATGGGCAGCAGACACCTCATTGTCTCTATAGGCTCCCAGCACCAATAGATACCCCGTCTCTGCCCCAGTTATTAGCAGCTTGAGTAGATTCAATGAGGCTGAGTCAGCCCATTGCAGGTCATCTAAAAAGATTGCTAAGGGATGGTCTGGGGTAGTAAAGACCTGAATAAACTTATCAAACAACAGATTAAAACGATTTTGGGCAGCTATCCCTGACAATTCTCGCACAGCAGGTTGCTCACCAATAATCAAAGCTAGCTCAGGAATCACTTCAATCAGAACTTTTCCCTGTTTACCTACCGCTGCCAGGATTTTGACTTTCCAGTCTGCCAAAGCAACATCCGATTCGCTTAGAATCTGACCCATTAGGCTACGAAACGCTTGCACAAATGCTAAGAAGGGAGTGTTACGGTTGAATTGATCGAATTTACCCTTGATGAAATAGCCCTTTTGTCTGGTGATTGGTTTATGAACTTCATTCACCACAGCAGTTTTACCCACACCAGAAAACCCAGCTACCAACATTAATTCTGCTCTTCCCCCCTGATCAAGAGGGGATGCTACTCTTTCAAAGGCATCCATGAGCATTTGAATTTCTGCTTCCCGTCCGTAGAGCTTTTCAGGAATTAGGAAGCGATCGCACCGATCCTCCTGCCCCAATTCAAACGATTCAATTTGTCCAGACACCTGCCATTGGTGCAAACACTGTTGCAAGTCATGCTTGATGCCCAAGGCACTCTGGTAACGGTCCTCGGCATTTTTGGCCATTAGCTTGAGGACAATATCGGAGAGAGGTTTAGGGATAGATGAATTCAGAATTGTATCCCTGCCTTCTACCTTCTGCCTTCTGTCTTCTGCCTTCTGCCTTTTATAAACCTCACATGGCGATACGGGAGCTTTTGCAATGTGGCAATGGATTAATTCCATCAGGTCACTGCTCTGGAAGGGCAGCTCCCCGGTCAACAATTCATAGAGAGTAACTCCTAAACTATAGAAATCGGCTCGGTAGTCAATGCCCCGGTTCATGCGCCCGGTTTGCTCTGGGGCAATGTAGGCCAGAGTCCCTTCTAAAGTACCAGGACTCTGTAATTCCTGGCTTTCCCTGGACAATAGCGAGGCTAGACTAAAGTCCGTCAGCCAGACTTGGTGGGTGTCAGGATGAATCAGAATATTGGCTGGGTTGATGTCTTTGTGCAGGACTCGCTCCTGACTCAAATGCTGTAGGCTATCTGCTAGCTGTAGAGCAATAGCTATTACCTGTTCTATCGAAAGGCGGCCGTGGGTCCTCACATAGTCCCGTATGCTGATACCCCCTACGTCCTCTATTACTAAGGCATAGCTATGGTGCCAGGAGATTAAGGCCAGGGGTTTGACAATGCCAGGAAAGGCAAGGTTTTTAGCAATTATGTACTGATTGCGAAAGCGGACTAATGTCCTGAAGTTTGGGTATGGCGATCGCAGCACCTTAATTACCACTGATTCCCTATGGTGCTCACTAATAGCCCGGTAAACAGTGGTGTGACTCCCGACATAGAGTTGTGTAGTCAGAGTGTAGCCTGGAATAGAAGGTAGGAGATGATCTAACATACTTGAGCCTCGTTAGGACAGTTTAAATCCTAATTAATTGTATGATTTAAAAAAGATAGTAAGTTGTGAGAAGCATCACTTTAATACCCACGTTATCCGGGTAAAAAAAAAGGTGTATAAATATTTAATTAATTAATACCTGTTATTACATGCAGATTTTGTATTAAAGATAAAATTTCTGCACCTAAATTAGTTTCAGGTAAGGCATTAACTGAAATCCTAACAAATATTAAATCAGAGCAGTTCCACTAAATCTTATATTATCACTTTTTCTATTAAAGCAGCAACTTATGAGAAAGAAAAGGTGTTGAGTTGGGAAGAAATATATCTCTATTTCTTCTCAACGTACCAAGAATACCAAAAAAGTGATTTTTCTCGTGCTGATTAGTTAACAACTGAAGTATTACCCAAGTATAGCAATACTTTTGGGAATTGGTATTAGGGGGTGAGTCCCCTACCTCAGCAAAAAGACTTATTCAGCCCCTACTTAGGTTTAGAGTAGTCAGTAGTCATGAAGTTAAGATGAGTAGCTTTACTTTTTGAATTTAGTATAAGAAATCGGGTTTGTAGGAGGTTAATGCAGTGAACAAGGAACAGGGAACAGAGAAGAAGAAAAAAACTTATTATATTCATATAGCAATATGATTTGAGTTGTGAGATATTGAAAACTTTTAGGGAACAGGGAATAGGGAACAGGGAACAGAGAAAAAGAAAAAAATGTATCATATGAATATAAGAATTGCTATATTCTATACTTTTAAGGAACATCTGAATTCTCACAACTGATTCCTGATTGCTATATAATATAATAATTGCTATATTCTATATTTTGAAGGAACATTTCAATTCTCACAACTGATTCCTGATTGCTATAGAAGCTAAAACCCTTTTGTATTCTCCTGTTGCTTCTCTTGGTGCGCGTTCCCTTTCTTGGTCAGCATTCCCTTTGTTGCTTTGCGCATAGCGCTACACTACCGATGATAGCATTGAGTATTGCTAATTCAAATATTTTCGTTCTATCTCATCTGCTGGAAGTGGTTTGGAGAAAAAATAGCCCTGTCCAAAGTCACACTTTAGGTTTTGGAGCCATAAAAGCTGTTGTTGTGTTTCAATTCCCTCTGCAATAATCGATAATCCTAATTCTTGAGCAAGAGCTATAATTGTGTTCACAATCGGATAACGATTGTCTTCTGAAGTAAATTCGTTGATGAAGGAACGATCAATTTTGAGATTACTGACTGGAAAGCAGTTTAAATATTTCAAAGATGAATAGCCTGTACCGAAGTCGTCAATACTCACTTGAATCTGTCGAGCTTGTAACTCTTTCATCAAGGCGATAGCATTCTCTACATTGCTGATGATAGCACTTTCGGTAATTTCAAGCTTCAGGCGGGCTGGATTTACCTTGGTTTCAGTCAACACTTGCTCAATATCATCTAATAAGTTTGGTGAGTTAAATTGCCGAGGTGAGACATTAACACTCATGGTTAACTCTGGCCATCCCTGCTGATGCCAAACTTGTAGCTGCTGACAGGCTTTTTTTAAAATTAAAATTCCCACAGGCTCAATCAAACCCGAAGTTTCCATCGAAGGGATAAATACCCCTGGAGGAATAATACCTTTATCAGGGTGTTGCCAACGAATTAACGTTTCAAAGCCGACTGTCTTTAAAGTTTCAAGGTGAATAATGGGCTGATAAAATGCAGTAAACTCCTGATTATTCAATGCTCGTTGGAGATCTGCTTCTAGGGTCAAGCGATCGTGAATTTGAGTATGCATCTCCGGGGAAAATATTTGAACACTTCCCTTACCTCTAAGCTTGGCTTGATACATTGCTGTATCGGCAGCTTGGAGAAGTTGCGTCGCTGTTTGACAGGTTTCCTGACTAAAGGCAATCCCCATACTAGCAGTCATATAAATTTCACACTCTCCCACCAAAAAAGGTCTCTGAAAACTGTTCCTAATCGTTTGAACCACCAAATCAATTGCAGCGGTATTAGCCTCAGAAATGTGATTGACTACCCAACAAAAAGAATCTTCACCAAGACGTGCAAGGATATCGCTAGGGCGAGTCAGTTCCAGTAATCGTTGAGCGATGGCAACTAGGAGCCAATCTCCAAACAAGTGACCAAACGAACCATTAACTAAGTGGAAACGATCGCAATCAAGAATAATAACAGCTAAGGTTGAGTCTTCCCTTGCCAAACATTCGGCTAATTGCTCTAGGAGCTTGGTTCGACTGGGAAGTTTTGTCAGGTTATCTTGAGCAATAATGGTTTGCAACTGCTCTGTTCGTTCCTGTATAGTTGCTTCCAACTGGGCATTAAATGCAGCCAATTGCTGATGTTGTTGGCGAATGCGCAGCATTGAACGGATGCGAGCATTGAGTTCTAAGCGGCCAACGGGCTTACTAATAAAATCATCTGCACCAGCTTCTAAACATCGAGATAGAAACAGCTTGGCTGTCAAGGCTGTCACCATAATGATCGGAATAGATTGCCACTGAGGCATTGCTTTTAACTTCTGACAGACTACCATGCCATCCATTCCAGGCATCGCAACATCTAGGAGAATAAGATCGGGTTGAATTGAGTCAAGAGAATCAATTGCTGCCTCTCCACTCTTTGCATAATGTAATTCATAATTGTAGGTTGCGAGCAGGGCTTCAATCACATCGAAGTTATTTGGCTCATCATCCACGATCAGAATAATTGGTGTTTTCATACTTTGACTGCCCCATTGAGCTAACAATATTTAATATCTTACTTCATCTGTAAGTCTCGATATTATCAGTTCTCCACAAAAATGGTCATGCTTTCTGGATAATTACCGCCATTTTCTTGCATCTGTCGCGTCAACAGACAGTCAACCACAATTTTTACAACTTTCAGCGCTTTTCATTTGAGTAGACCACAAAATTATTTTTGGCACTTAGAGTAGGG
>NZ_CEZPJD010000390.1:0-7351 GCF_983059655.1 Okeania sp. | reverse complement strand
TCAGTTATCAGTTATCAGTTATCAGTTATCAGTACCTCTAGTTAAAGTCAGAGGCTTGAAATATTGAACTTTATTTTCTCTTGGTCGAGAGTTTTCAGACTTTATTTTTTGGTCATAGATAAACCTTGTTCAAATTTTTCTCAATTCATTATATATACCTAATAATTAAGCTGAAGATGATATACATTAAGGAAATTTTCACAAAGTATGATTTATATCTTGTGAAAATTTATTTAGTTATATATTTTTATTTAAAACACTTTTACATGAGTTTTTGCTGAGAAAAAGTAAAGAATAAGAGAATAAATAGATAGACATCTTTACATCAAAGATTGTTGAAATAATAAGTTTACCATACTACTAGAATAACACACCTAATTTTGTGTGCTAGATTATTGAGATGGGGGCAGGTTCATCTAATAATTTGTAATATAAAATCCGGTTATACAGTTATCGCACTTTCTACTTCCATTCAACGCAGACATAAAATGCCGGAATATCCCCAGAGAATTCCAACTCTCATCCTTTCTTCTTACTGACTCCTGACTCCTGACTCCTTCTTCAAGGCCGCTTTAATATATATTTTCTGACAAACCAAGCTAGTAAACTGCCAATAATAACTAATACAAATTTGTACAATAGTGTATTTTGACAAAGAAAAAAGTTGTTACCAAACATAGATTTACATTCTACTATCACATTAAAACCCGCTAAACTAGCAAAAGCTACTCCTGAACCTACTACCGCAATAAATTCTTGAAAGTCGCGATCGCTCTTGGCTTTTTCTGTTTCTATCTGAGTGTTAATAGCATTAATATTATCTTCTAATAATCTCAGTCCTAGTTCAAAACTTTCTAAATCTTTTGTTATTTGCAAGAGATATTTTTCGTGTACTAATTGACTAAAATCTTCTAAAAATTTGATATTAGTTTGATTATATACTACTTTTTTTGTAGCTCTCATAGTAAGAATTTCTAATCTTTTATCGTAATTGTTTAAGTTAATTTCTATGGTGCCTTGTTGAAATTTGAGATTATTGAGATTGCTGGTGTATTGCTTGATAATAACTTGAACTTTACTCAGGATATCGCTAATTTTTTGCAACTTATTAATTTTGGCATTCTCTTGAATAATATTTTCTTCTATAGATTCAGTTATTGTCTGAATTTTACGAAATTTTTCTTTAGTTTTATTTGTTAAAATACGGCTTTGAGCGTAAGCCCAAATAATTTTGTGGTGATAATAAAATAAGCACATCCAGTCTTTATAGAATTCGCCTAATTTCTGGAATGTTTCTTGGTCTGGATAGATAGCAATAATAATATGTTGAGTTTGAACAACAGTAAAAATTTCTTTATCTTCTAGTTTGACTATTTCTTGTTTTAAACTATTATCAGAATATTCAAAAATTGCTGCTCCAATAAATTCACCTTTGCTGTCAAATTCTATTTCTTCTACATTCGGAAAAATTGCTTTGTAAAATTCTTGGGCAATTTTTTCTATTTCTTCTGGGTTTTTTTCTGAGGAGTTAGGTAGGTAAGCAGATAACATCCAGGTCTGACCTAATGTGGCGATATTTTCTCCTAATTTTTGTTTAATTCTTTCTCTTAATTCGGCAAAATGTTCGGGTAGTTGTTTGTCGGGTGTAGCTACTTCTAATAATAGTCCGTAACTGTCTCCTAGTTTTACTGGATAGTAATAACCATTTTCTAGGGAAGTATCAGAATCTAAAGGAGCATAAATAGATTTAAGAAGGTGAAAATATTCTACTTCTAAGTTTTGCTTGTTGTTATTATCTTCCTCGTCTTGTTTTAATTTTTCTCTAACAGTTTCATGTAATTTTTGATAAAAATATTGGCATTTTTGGTATATTTCTTTTTCATCATCACCGAGACTGTTTCTCAGGTCATAGAGAAATAAGTCAATAGTAGGATTAATAATATCGGTCATTTCAGTTATCAGTTAATAGTTTTAATATATAAGATTGTGTGAGTTGATAGAATTATTCCCCCTTGACCCAACCTACACAAAAGCTGAAAATTTTTGTAACTATGGTTTATTTATTCTCTGACCGATTTGGAAAAATAAAATTTAATAACTGCTCAAGCTTACTAATTTTTTTAGCTGTTTTTGATGGCTCTGGTGATGAGATAATCTGAATAGACATATTTGTAATTTCATTACTTTTTAAATCTGAAGCATCAAGTTTGATAATAGGGCGCTCAACTGGTTTAATTTCTTTTGAAAAAACATCTTCTAGATCTTTAGCACTAGGAATTAAATTTTCAGGAATATTGTCAATTTTTTCTAATTTGGATTTAATTTCTTGAAAGACTATTTTTAAAGATGGATTACTGTTAATTAGTTTGATTAAATTATCCTCAATAGATGTTTCCCAAGCTGTCAAATCAGCCTTTAATTGCCCAGCAAAAATATAAAGATCGTTTTTTTCTTTAGAATTTAAGGGAGTATTTAACTCGCCTAGAGCTAACAACATAGATAATAAAAATTTGTTCCTTGAATTATTCATACTAAGTATCCTTTTTTTGTAGTTTATTTCTTCTGTAGCTCACCCAATGTTTTTAATGTTTGTAGTTATTGTTGAAAGTCTAAATTATCATAATTCACACAAATATTTCTTTTTGCCAGTTATTGACGAAATTCAATTAAAGATAAGTTAGCAAAATTAGCAGCTTTTGCACTACTAATTTTATAGTCTCTAAACATAATAATTGCTAGCTCTAATTGCAACAAATTTTTACTCTTACTCATAGGTTACTAAGATATTTAAGCTAAAGGTACAATCGTAGCATAAAAAGATTCTCCTTCTTCTAAGTCCCGTTAAGCTACACAGGGTTATTCAAACAAACAATGACTATAGAACTATCTAAAATGTGTAATTTATTTTGTTTCCCTGCTTATAATAGAATAAAAATTAACTAAAAAAATGAGTAGATTATGACCCAAAATCCTTACACAAATTATAAATAAACTTGAGATGCTTGAGCCAGAATAACTGCAACAACTTAATCAAACAATTCAACAATACCTGATTAACAAAAAGGGATTAGATCGACAAGATGCTTTTCATAAATCTTTAATAAATTCTGGAATTATAAAGCAAGTTAAACTTCCTTCTTATAAACCAATAACTGAAGGACGACTGATTCAAATAGAAGGAAAACCTATTTCTGAAACAATTATTGAGGAACGTCGTTAAAATGGCAATTTACTTTTTAGATAGTAGTGCATTAGTTAAACGTTATATCAGTGAAATTGGTTATACTTGGGTTTTGGGTTTGTTCGATCCTGCTTTGAATAATGAAATATTTATTGCTGCTATTACCAGGCGATCGCGTGGTGGAAGTATTAGTATGAAAGATGCAACAGAAATTAATAATCAATTTAGACAAGACACTGTTCAAGAGTACCACATTATTGAAATTAATGAAAGTATTATTAATTCTGGAATGACATTAGCTGAAACTTATGGTTTAAGGGGTTATGATGCAATTCAGTTAGCAGCAGGTTGTACTGTTAATTCGCTCTGTTTAGCTTACAATTTACCTGCTATTACTTTTGTCTCAGCCGACAATGAACTAAATTTAGCTGTTTTGAGTGAGGGATTATTGATAGAAAATCCTCATAATTATCTATATTAATTTATTTAAATTTTTAGTGAATAATTAATTATTATGTCTAGAGAAGCCTTAGTTGTTGGAATTAATTTTTATCCATTTCTTATCAAAACAGAACCTGGAGATTTAAACCTTAAAGCTCCTGTTAATGATGCTGAAGCTATTGCCAATATTTTAGAAAGATATGGTAAATTTCGAGTCCAACGTTTGCCACAAGGCTATGATGAAAAAAGTCAAGAAAGATTTATTGCTGATGGTATAGTTAAAATTAATCACCTTCAACAAGCAATTATTAATTTATTTAATCCACCTCTCAAAAATGAAGTTCCTGATGTAGCTTTACTCTTTTTTGCCGGCCATGGTTATCTAACAACTGAAGGAGGAATTCGAGAGGGATATTTAGTTACCAGTGATGCTCAACTGAATAGAAATATTTATGGTATTTCTTTAGCTTGGTTAAAAAAATTGTTACGGGAAAGTCCGGTTAAAAAACAAATAGTTTGGTTAGACTGTTGTTTTAGTGGCGAATTCTTGAATTTTGACAAGGAATTTGACCCTGGAACTGAGGGAAAACAAATAAGTCGTTGTTTGATTACTGCTTGTCGTTCCTTTGAAAAAAGTGTGGAACAAATAGACGGAGAACATGGTATTTTCACTGCTAATTTACTGGTAGGTTTAAACCCAAATAATCAAAATAATATTGATGGTTGGGTGACTAATTATAAATTGGCAGAATTTATCAAACAAAATATGTCTCAGACATCTCAAGCACCGAAGTTTCATAATTCTGGGGATGCGATTATTCTTACTACTAATACTCCTAACCAACCAACAGATAAACGCTGGCAAAATTTTGCTCCTTATCGGGGTTTATCTTATTTTGAGGAACAGGAAAAATATGCTGTATTTTTTCATGGTAGAACTCGATTAACTGATGAATTAATTGACCGAGTAAGAGCTAATAATTTTGTGGCAGTTTTGGGAGCTTCGGGAAGTGGTAAATCTTCTTTGTTACGGGCAGGTTTGTTGTATCAATTGAAGCGGGGGCAGAAAATTTCAGGGAGCGATAGATGGCTTTATATTCATCCTTTTACTCCTGGCTCATCTCCTCTGGAAAGTATAAAAAATGCAATTAATATAGAAGGAGAACTACCAGAGAATTTAACTGATAAATTAATTGAGTTTATTGATGTAGCTGAAGCGGAAAGGGTAGTAATGATAATTGACCAGTTTGAAGAGGGTTTTACTCTCTGTAAAGGTCAAGAACAAAAAGAACAAGAAAGACAGAAATTTTTTGATGTTTTTTTGGAGGCGTTGGAAAGGCAATCCGATAAATTTTGTGTGGTATTGGGAATGCGGGCAGATTTTCTCGACCGATGTTCTGAATATGCAGGGTTAGCTAATCAAATTAAGCAGCATCAGCTATTAGTAATACCCTTGGAAAAAGATGAAATAGAAGAAGCAATAAAAAAACCAGCGGAATTAGTAGGAATGGGAGTTGAGCCGAGATTAGTTGCGCAAATGACTGAAGACTTTCTGCGTAATCCTAGTAGTTTACCTCTCCTGCAATATACTCTCGATGCACTGTGGAAATCTGCTACTCAAGGGGAAGATCAAAGTAAGTATTTAACTCTGGCAACTTATAGAAATTTGGGTGGAATTAAAGGTACTTTGACTAAGCGAGCCAATGAAGTTTTTGAGAGTTTGAGTAAAGAAGAAAAGTCAGTTGCTAAGAGGATATTTTTAGAATTAGTTCAGCCTGGGGAACAGCAAATAAGTTCTGGAAAAATAACAGATAATCGCAGAAGAGTGATTTTAGAAAAATTGCCTAATAAACGACATAGTTTAGAGGTTTTGTCGGAAGTTAGTGATAGGTTGGCTGACCAAAATAATCGGTTAATTACTAAAGATAAGTCAGAGGAAGGAATATTATTAGATATTATTCACGAGGATTTAATTAGAAGTTGGAAAACTTTGAGGGAGTGGGTGGAAGAATATCAAGAAGCTTTGCCGTTGGAAAGGAAAATTGAAGCTGATGCTGCTCAGTGGGAAACAGATGGTAAAAAAGAGGGTTTGTTATTACGAGCAGGCCAGTTAACTAAGGCAGAGGAATATCTGGAAGAATATGGTGAAATGGCTTTATTGGATGGGGTTGCTTATGAGTTTATTGAGGCGAGTCAAGATTTGAGAACTCGCCAAGAAAAAGAAGAGAAAGAACGCCAAAGACAAGTAGAAGAACAAGCAGCTAAAGTGTTAGCAATGCTTTCTGAATCAATGATTGAACAGCCAACCTTGCTTGAGAAGGGTGTATTACTCAGCGTGGAGTCAGTGAAGCAACACCTTGATACCAAAAAACGTTATGGGAAAGCAAACCTAGACCTACTTGTTAAACTCGATCAAACTCTACGGAATGGGGTAACTAAACTATCCAAGGATCTCCATACCCTCAACCACCAGAGCAGGGTAAATGCAGTAGCCTTTAGCCCCGACAGCAAAATCATTGCTACTGCAAGTTATGACAAAACTGCCCGCCTTTGGGATGCTGCCACTGGCAAAAAATTACCTACCCTCAACCACCAGGGCTTGGTAATAGCAGTAGCCTTTAGCCCCGACGGCAAAATCATTGCTACTGCAAGTTATGACAAAACTGCTCGCCTCTGGGATGCTGCCACTGGCAAAGAATTAGCTGCCCTCAACCACCATGAATGGGTAAATGCAGTAGCCTTTAGCCCCAATGGTCAAACCATTGCTACTGCAAGTAATGACAAAACTTCCCGCCTCTGGGATGCTACCACTGGCAAGCAATTAGCTACCCTCAACCACCAGGACTGGGTAATAGCAGTAGCCTTTAGCCCTGACGGCAAAACCATTGCTACTGCAAGTTATGACAAAACTGCCCGCCTCTGGGATGCAGGCACCGACCAAAGACTTTTCCAGAAAAGGTTTTCAAATCCTTATCCTCCCATTCCAAAATTGGTATTTAAAGAATTAGCTATCCTCAACCACCAAGCCCCGCTCATAGCAGTAGCCTTTAGCCCCAATGGTCAAACCATTGCTACTGCAAGTAATGACAAAACCGCCTGCCTCTGGGATGTAGACACTGGCAAAAAATTAGCTACCCTCAGCCACCAGGACAGGGTAAGAGAAGTAGCCTTTAGCCCCAATGGTCAAACCATTGCTACTGCAAGTAATGACAAAACCGCCTGCCTCTGGGATGCAGACACTGGCAAAAAATTAGCTGCCCTCAGCCACCAGGGCAGGGTAATAGCATTAGCCTTTAGCCCTGACGGCAAAACTATTGCTACTGCAAGTTCTGACCATACCACCCGCCTCTGGGATGTAGACACTGGCAAAGAATTAGCTACCCTCAACCACCAGGACTGGGTAATAGCAGTAGCCTTTAGCCCCGATGGCAAAACCATTGCTACTGCAAGTAATGACAAAACCGCCTGCCTCCATTGCGCAACACCAGAAGTCTTAATTCAAGAAGCTTGTAGGCGTCTCAGTCGGAATTTAACAGCAGAGGAGTGGCAGGAGTATATCAACAGTGACTTGGAGACATATCGGAAAACTTGCGAAAATCTTCCCGATAACCGATAATCTTAGGGGCGGAATGTGATTATCTTGCTACCGTGCATGAGGGAGACGCTCATGTTATCCCTTCCTGAAATATCAAGAGCGATCACTCTGTTAAAAAAGAAAGAAATATCTAG
>NZ_CEZPJD010000389.1:0-7360 GCF_983059655.1 Okeania sp. | reverse complement strand
CAATTGTTAACACAGTGTAGACGATGGGATATTAAACCCAAAAGAAAAAAATAAGAACCATTTTCATAATTGATAATTGATAATTACTTCTTCCTAAAAGGAAAAGGATTGAATAATATGAGCTTCTACTAAGTTAGAATTTATGGCGATCGCTTGTTGATAATTTTCTTTTGCTAAGTCTAATTTTTCCATTGCTTCTAGCACTTTTCCCAATATATTGTAGGCGGGGGCAAAGTATGATTGTATCTCTATTACTTGGTTACATAATTTGTGTGAATTTTCTAATTTTCCTTGTTATAGATATAATTCTGCCTGTTGATATAAATCTAGTGCAAATTTTTTTTTATTCATTTTATTTAATCTTTTTAAAGTCGCTAATTTTTATGAATATCGGCTTATATAGCAATATGATTTTAGTTGTGAGATATTGGAGACTTTTGTTTTAGGTATGGAGGGAAGAAACGAATATATAAGAATAAGATAACTGCTATATTCTATCCTTTAAAGGAAGACTTCAATTCTCACATCTGATTCCTGATTGCTATATCATGTCCGGATAATTAGCGTTCAAAAAAACTTCCTCCTTTTCCTCCTCTTATTTCTTGCTTCTTTTTTTCCTCCTGACTCCTGACTCCTCAGTCATTTTATTTATAAGTAATCAACCGGACATAATATTATTCAACTAAATTTCTGCTAACTCTAGAATTTTTAATAGCCGTTTAATATTCACAATAATATCTGGTCCCCACTGACTTTTACCTGAATTGTCACTTTCAAAATCTTGACCAATTAAGTGGTAGTGTAACAAGCCACATATATTACTCATTTGCCAATATATAGAATTAATAAATTTTGGAGAAAAAATTTCAATTACTTTAGTTCCTGGACTGCAAAATACTAGGTTTGTAAGTCCTGCACCATGAGGAGAAATTACTACTTTAGCACCAGCCATAAGTGATGCTTGTTCCGCTACTGAAATTGATTCTAGAGTAACAGTAACAAAACCAAATTTTTCCAGTAGACTAACTACCTCTTCTTCATTAACTATTCTTCGGTAGGGTGTCAGCTTCCGACTAATATATATACGTTCTTTTTTGCTAGGTAATTTACCAATATTTTCGGCGTTTAAAAATAAACTTCTTAAAAAATCACAACCCCATTTTGTTATTCTAGTGCTACCTTGTTTAGTCATTAGTGAAGGGACCACTAATTTGCGAGCTTTTATATTGGGAAACAATTGAGCTTCTATTAATTTTTCTGGAGGTATTTTCAAAGCTTGTATACTCTCTTTTTGAAACTTTTTACTACAGTTAGTAAAAACAAACTTATCTACGATAGGCATGAAATTACTCCTGCGTAATAAATCTAACCTGACAAATACATCAAACATCCAGTGGAAGTAATTATTTATTCCCAGATTTACTGGTAAAAAAGCTACCGTTCCATTGATGTTGTAAACTGGCGGTAATTTGGAAGAAGATATCATTATTTCAGCACAACCTGTGGAAATATCTCTTACTAATTTATTGTCTGAAGTAATAACTGCTGTTGTTCCTAAATCAACACATCCTCTTCCGTCTACGACTATTGTTACAAAAGTTGCTGCTAACTTTGCTTTTTTGCTTTTAAAACTTGGATAAATTTTTGATTCAATTGTTTGAGATGCTGATAAATTTACATGACTGTACTCTGAGACTTTTATGTTAGTAATATTAGTTTGTGGGGAATTCGAGGTAATTTCCCAATCTCCTGTTAAATTGAAAAATTTTTCTAGCCAGTCTCTGGGTAATTTTTGTTGAGAATTCCAGAGTCTAGCTTGATTGTGACGACCTTGTTTTTTCAAGATATATGCTATATTTTGATGAACATTCTCAATGTCTGGCTTCATTTTCAATGCTTGAATTAAACAGGGTATTGCTTCAGAAAAATTATGTTTTTGGAAATAAGTATTGCCTAATGCTGCATAATGCCAACAAGATTTGGGATTAATTTCTATGGCTTTTTGATAATTATAAATTGCTTCATCTAGTAAACCTTTTTGTTGTAGAGCGTCTGCTAATCTTCTGTAAAATAAATGGTTATTTTTTTCTAACTCTATAGCATGATGGTAAGCAATTATTGCTTCATCCCACTTTGTTAATTTACTCAGTGTTTCTCCTAAGTTGTAATATGACCAAGAAAAGTTTGGATTGATTTCTATGGCTGTTTGATAACTAACAACTGCTTCATCTAATAATCCTTTTTGTTGTAAAACTTCTGCTAATCTTCTGTGAAATAAATGGTTATTTGCTTCTAACTCTATAGCACGACGGTAAGCAATGATTGCTTCATCCCACTTGGTTAATTTCCTTAGTGTTTCTCCTAAGTTGTAATATGACCAAGAAAAATTTGGATTAATTTCTATAGCTGTTTGATAACTGACTATCGCTGCTTCTAATAAACCTTTTTGTTGTAAAACTTCTGCTAATCTTCTGTGAAATAAATGGTTATTTGCTTCTAACTCTATAGCACGACGGTAAATAATTATTGCTTCATCCCATTCTTGAATTTTTACTAACCTTTGTCCTAGATCGTGGAGCCATTTTATATTATTTGGTTCAGCTTCTAGTAAGCTTCGGTAATAATTTATAGCTAGATCGTGCTGTTCTAATTTTGATAAGTTATCTTCTAATCTCCGAGAAAACCAATTTAAGGTGGGATTAATTTCTCTCGCTCGTTTACAACTAGAAATAGCTCTGTCTAAGTTTCCTGTTTCTTGCTGAATTTTTACTAATTTACGGTGAACTCCCCAAACATCAAATTTGAGGTCTATTACTTTTTGATAATATTTTTCTGCCGATCCTAATTCTCCTTTTTCTTGGAGAATATCCCCCAAGTTATTATAAGACCAAGGAAAATTTGGATTAATTTCTATAGAGAGCTGGAAACTACTAATAGCTGCATCTAACTCTCCTATTTCTTGAAATATTTTTCCTAGTTTATGATGAGCTACCCACAAATTAGGTTGAATTTGAATTGCTGTTTGATAATAATTTATTGCTTCAGTTAACTCTCCTTGTTTAACAACAGCGTCGCCTAAATTTTGATAAGCACTTGCCAAATATGGATGAAATTTTATTGCTTGTTGGAAATGAACAATCGCCTCTTCTATTTCTTCATTTTCTAGCAATTTTTTTCCCTGTTTTAAATATTCTGATGCTTGAGGATAGTCAGCTTCTAAATTTAATGCTTTTTCCTGACATTCTCTGGCTAATTCTATTTTTCCTATTTGTTGCCAGATTTTGCCTAAATTTCGATAAAAACCTGGTACATTTTGTTTGATACTGATGGCTTCTTGGTAAGATTTTATTGCTAGCTGCCACTGTTTTTCTTTAGCATATAAGCTCCCTAAGTTAGCATGAACTTCCGCCCATTCTGGCTGTTGATTTATTGCTTTGAGATACCATTCTTTTGCTTTGCCTATTTCTCCCATTTTGTGGAAAATATTTCCCAATGTTTTACAAATAGGTAGAAAATTTGGCATTATTTCTAATGCTTGCTTACAAACTAATATTGCCTCTTCTAATTTTCCTTGAGTTAAATATATTTCTGCTTTTTTATTTAACTCATGTAGTAAATTTTCCTGTTGCTTTGTCATTTTAATTTCTTGATAAACTAATTTTTAATTCCTGCTTGCTTATATGAGTTACAGAGTAGGGTATCAGTTGACATAATTTCTTTTCTACTGGTGTGTTTTAACTCTTTGAACATCAAGGCATTGTAGAGAGAATAGCATTCCGCAGGAAATACTTATATCATGTCCGGATAATAGCGTGATAAAAAACTTTCTCCTTCAACTCCAGTTATTCTTCTTCCTTCTTCTTTCTTCCCTCCTGACTCCTGACTCCTAAGTCATTATTTATTTAGGGCTTGCTGATTAAATATCAAAGCTTTTACAGATAAAGGTAAGTGCCTTTTTAGGTCTTGAAAAAGTACCTTTTTTTTAACTCCAATCGCTCAAAAAATTAGCATTTTGGGCATTTATAGGAGAAGAAAATCAAAGGAAGATTCTTCCTCCTACCTCGTCTATAATTCCCATTCCTCCTGAATTGCAGGATTGCTGTTTGCGGAGCATTCCGTAGGAAATTCTGGATTCTCTCCTGACAAAAAGACTTTTTCAACAAACCCTATTTATAACTGTTCAACCGGACATGATATTACCTGAAATTCATTCAATTTCTGCTAATTTCATAATTTTTAATAGCTTGTCTAGATTAACGAGAATATCTGGTGTATAGCCCATTGACTTAGCTGAATTAGGATTATCAAAATTTTCACCTATTAAGTAGTAGTGTAATAAGCCACATACATTACTAATTTCCCAATATATGGGGGTAATATATTTGGGAGAAAAAAATTCAATTACTTTAGTTCCTGGAGTACAAAAGACCAGGTTTGTAAGTCCAGCACCATGAGGAGTAATAATAAATTTAGCAGCTCCGAGACATAATGCTTGCTCTTCTACTGACATTGATTCTAAAGTAACACTAACAAAGCCATATTTTTCCAATAAATTAACTACCTCTTTTTCATTTATAACTCGTCTCCATGATGCTAGACTTCTACTAATATATATTCGCTCTGGCCTCCCAGATAATTTATATATAGTTTCAGGCTTTAAAAATATACTTTTGAGAAAATCACAACCCCATTTTGTAACTCTAAGACCTCCTTGTTTAGATGTGAATGAAGGTACTACTAATTCTTTCGCTTTTATATGGGGATATTTTTGAGTTTCTATGACTTTTTCTAAAGGAATATCTAAAGCTTCTAGAGTTTGTTGATGAAATTTTTTATTTACCATACTAAAAACAAATTTGTCTATAACAGGTATCAGGTTACTTCTACGCAATAAATCTATCCGGTAAACTAGATTAAAAAACCACTGAAAATAATTTTGTTCTAACCATTTTACTGATAAAAAGGCTACAGTACCATTGATATAGTGAACTGAAGGAAGTTTGGAGTCAGATAAAATCATTTCAGCACAACCAGTTGAAATATCTGTGACAAGTTTATTATCTGAATTAATAACTGCAGTTGTTCCTGGCTTTACACAACCTTTTCCATCAGGTACTACTACTATAAATCCTCCTACTAATTTAGCTTTTCTGCTTTGGAAATTTTTATGAATTTTTTGATTTATAGTTTGAGATGCTAACAAATTGATTTGAGTAGGGGAATGAATATCTATTCTGGTTATATTATTTTCTATAGAATCTGAGGTAACTTCCCAATCTCCTGTTAAATTAAAAAACTTTTTGAGCCAATCTTTTGGCAATTTTTGCTGAGATTTCCAAATACGAGCGGCATTTTTACGACCTTGTTTTTCCAAGATATATGCTATATTTTTCTGGATATTGTCAATATCTGGTCTAATTTTTAATGCTTGTATTAAACAGGGTATTGCTTCAGAAAAATTATTTTTTTTGACGTAAATATTGCCTAATGCTGCATAATGCCAGAAGGGTTGGGGATTAATTTCTATGGCTGTTTGATAATTATGAATTGCTTCATCGAGTAAACCTTTTTGTTGTAAAACTTCTCCTAATCTTCTGTAAAATAAATGGTTATTTTTTTCTAACTCTATAGCATGACGGTAAGCAATTATCGCTTTATCCCACTTGCTTAATTTACTCAGTGTTTCTCCTAAGTTGTAATATGACCAAGAAAAGTTTGGATTGATTTCTATGGCTGTTTGATAACTAACAACTGCTTCATCTAATAATCCTTTTTGTTGTAAAACTTCTGCTAATCTTCTGTGAAATAAATGGTTATTTGCTTCTAACTCTATAGCACGACGGTAAGCAATGATTGCTTCATCCCACTTGGTTAATTTCCTTAGTGTTTCTCCTAAGTTGTAATATGACCAAGAAAAATTTGGATTAATTTCTATAGCTGTTTGATAACTGACTATCGCTGCTTCTAATAAACCTTTTTGTTGTAAAACTTCTGCTAATCTTCTGTGAAATAAATGGTTATTTGCTTCTAACTCTATAGCACGACGGTAAATAATTATTGCTTCATCCCATTCTTGAATTTTTACTAACCTTTGTCCTAGATCGTGGAGCCATTTTATATTATTTGGTTCAGCTTCTAGTAAGCTTCGGTAATAATTTATAGCTAGATCGTGCTGTTCTAATTTTGATAAGTTATCTTCTAATCTCCGAGAAAACCAATTTAAGGTGGGATTAATTTCTCTCGCTCGTTTACAACTAGAAATAGCTCTGTCTAAGTTTCCTGTTTCTTGCTGAATTTTTACTAATTTACGGTGAACTCCCCAAACATCAAATTTGAGGTCTATTACTTTTTGATAATATTTTTCTGCCGATCCTAATTCTCCTTTTTCTTGGAGAATATCCCCCAAGTTATTATAAGACCAAGGAAAATTTGGATTAATTTCTATAGAGAGCTGGAAACTACTAATAGCTGCATCTAACTCTCCTATTTCTTGAAATATTTTTCCTAGTTTATGATGAGCTACCCACAAATTAGGTTGAATTTGAATTGCTGTTTGATAATAATTTATTGCTTCAGTTAACTCTCCTTGTTTAACAACAGCGTCGCCTAAATTTTGATAAGCACTTGCCAAATATGGATGAAATTTTATTGCTTGTTGGAAATGAACAATCGCCTCTTCTATTTCTTCATTTTCTAGCAATTTTTTTCCCTGTTTTAAATATTCTGATGCTTGAGGATAGTCAGCTTCTAAATTTAATGCTTTTTCCTGACATTCTCTGGCTAATTCTATTTTTCCTATTTGTTGCCAGATTTTGCCTAAATTTCGATAAAAACCTGGTACATTTTGTTTGATACTGATGGCTTCTTGGTAAGATTTTATTGCTAGCTGCCACTGTTTTTCTTTAGCATATAAGCTCCCTAAGTTAGCATGAACTTCCGCCCATTCTGGCTGTTGATTTATTGCTTTGAGATACCATTCTTTTGCTTTGCCTATTTCTCCCATTTTGTGGAAAATATTTCCCAATGTTTTACAAATAGGTAGAAAATTTGGCATTATTTCTAATGCTTGCTTACAAACTAATATTGCCTCTTCTAATTTTCCTTGAGTTAAATATATTTCTGCTTTTTTATTTAACTCACATAGTGACTTTTGTTGTTGTTTTGTCATTTTAATTTCTTGATAAACTAATTTTTAATTCCTGCTTGCTTATATAAGTTACAGAGTAGGGTATCAGTTGACAGATGCTTCTGATCATTTTTCAAGTTTGACTAAAGCTTCGCCTAAATTATAGTAAGCCACATCTATAATTAGGGCTTGCTGATTAAACCTAAATGTCTTTACTGATATTGGTTTTAGCCT
>NZ_CEZPJD010000388.1:0-7370 GCF_983059655.1 Okeania sp. | reverse complement strand
TGATCGCTTCAATTAGTAGGCGCTATATATAGTGCCTTTGCGTAAGTCCTGATTAATAATAGAGCAATGAAAAAAGCTGTAGCCACTTCAGAGACTAAAGTTGGACGAGCAGTTTGGACTTCTATACCAAGAAACACAAGAGTGATTATAGATAACTGGGTAAACGGCCGAGAGAAGTTGTCTGACTCAACTATAACCAAAGTTATTGAATATTATACTTTCGATGATGTCCATGAAAGGGCTAAAAATACTTACAGGGCATTTGCTCCTATGGGTATCCGTAACTGGGTGAAAGAAGCGGTGCAGTATATTAAGAAAGACCCTGCTGATATTGACCCCAAGGAAGCTTTAGTCTCTATAGATGACAAATTGAGTCTGATTCAACAAACTGTCCAGGAGTTAGGTCAACATTTCCCTGCGCAATAATCTACCAAAATGTAAAGTTTAAAAAGCATGGTCTGAAAGAACAGCCATGCCTAGACGGTTAGTCGAGTCTTTTCTCTTAATCCAACAGAATAACCTAGTTTGTGGTGACGTTATTTTTTACTTTTAGAGTCACCACTTTTATCTTTTACTTTCTGTTTGCCATTATCTTCCACTTTGCTTGCTTTTGTAGAATTATCATTTCCTTTAGCCTTCCTTTCAGCTATCAAGTTTTTGTAGACCTCCATCTTATTCATTTCTTCTATCAACACAGGCAGTCCTTTTTCAGCTACCAAGACAAAAGAAGCTGATAGACTTCTGCCAGTCTCACTTGAAATCAACTCTATAGCATCCATTAAATCGTCTGGAACAGCTACAGATATATATCGTCTTTCTGCCATATCCTCGACATCCTATTGATATAAACAAAGTTTATACCCAGTATACTATTGACATCCTGCGAGGATACTGGGTATATTGTAAACATGAGCAAACAGGAAACACCGACTGGATAGAAGGGTGTCGTCCCTAGAATCACGGGGTAGTTTCCACAAAAGTTGCCCATATCTCATGTACATACCAAGGATATCTCATTATTAGCAGCCTTGTCCAGTAGTCCTTTTCCTGCTGTCCAGAGCGAGTATCTATCCTGTAATTTCAGGCTCTTTACTAACTCTCGTTAGTAGACGCTAAAGGGGTAGTTTATGAGGCTATTAGTAAATCTTAAACTCTAGTTCTAAAAGGAGATGTTTAACAGCAAAACTATAGACAAAATCAGAACCAGTATTTTTATCGCTTTAGGTGATAAAGATTTTTTCACTAGGAGCCAACTTTTAGAGGCTCTAAACCGTACAGGATTGAAAATATCTAGCTCTCAATTCACTAGGGACGTTGACCTTCTCAATCAGTGCAACGTCAAAGGTTTTACCCACTTTAAGTACGACAAGGGTTATGACCGCAAAAGCTGTGAAGCTATGGTAGCTTACCGTTCCCTAGCGACTTCTAGAGGACGCGCCCAAGCAGTTTACCATCTAAATACTGTTATTAATTTATTGGAGAACGATGACAACAAACAATGGGGCAATCATACAACAATTGAATGTGAAGCAATCCCAGTCAATTAAGCAACTCTCACAATCTGACAATACTGATGACGCTCGCATCCAAGCTCGAAAAGATGCTATTGAATGGGGGCAAGCTTACAAAAAGTATCTCACCGATTACAAAGAAGAGGCTCGGATGATTATCCAAGAGAAAATCTTCAGAGAAAAAGATGAGAGTTTGGAATCACTAGATTTAGATGAATCTATATTCTTCCCTGCTTTTCCAAATACCCCCCATATAGGGTGATGGGAGTTACTTACGAGACTATCGCCACCGATAACTACTACTTCCTTCGGGAACCGCGAGAGCAGAGGCAAGTTTTTCTCACTTTGACAATTGAAGGGAGAGTTTATATTATCTCAGCTCCGGTGACTTTTCACAGGGCTATAGCTGAGATTGAAGTTGAACTTAGATTAGGTATTTTTCGTGATGAAGACGACCAATAACACTTTAATTGACCCCACTTTCCTAACGGGTTTCATCCTAGCACTTCTGCTAGTTTCACTGCCAATAATCATGGCAAGTGCATTTAACCAAAGTAATCAAAATCAAAACAGTCAAATTAATCAAGGAATTAACGATGGGACTACTGAAACAGTATTTCAGAAACGATGACAAAAAGGCATCATCAGGCGCTTTAGGCTCTGGAAGTCACGCTATCAATAAAGATGAGATTATCTCTGGTGGCGTAATGAGTAGATTCTCACCCGATAATACTCCCAATTGGCAAGGAATCCAATCTGCTCCCACGTTAAAGTCCCCTAGATATATGAGTCCTAGTGAAGCTAAAGCTTTAACTGCTCACAGAAAGCAACTAGCAGTTAAAGTGAAAGCTACCAGGACTGGACTTCAGGAGCTACAGCGCATTGACAAGTATGATACCAAGGCTGTTACTTACTACTCTCGTTACGCTAAAAATAACGCTAGAGAAGGGCTTAAGCAGACTCGTAAGCTTGCGAGCGTAGGCCGTACTCTACACAGTTTACGACCTGGTTATGCTGGCGTTAGCACAGGATTACAGCGTGCTGACAACTCAGCTCAACAGCAAATAGAGGCCATTGCAAATAACTTGAAACAGTAGAAGGCACAGTAGTTCTGGGGATTAATATAAACTTTTAATATAAAAGTTTAATATAAAAGCTGGAAATGCCCTCAGAACTACTCAAAGTAAAAGATATCTGGCCTATTTTCTAATGAATAATTTATCACAATTTTTCTTTTTGTGGGGATGGCTATTATCAGGTTTAAGTACGTCATCTCTACTTAACCTAGCTATGAAGCATTCATCCACTCTACGTTTACCAATTATCTTACTGCTAGGATTTGCGATCGCCGTTTTGACTTTCTTATGGCTAGAACCTGAACTGAGAATATGGTCGATAGTTATTGCTATATGTTTACTCGGAGGTTCTCTGATATGGATTTAAGGCCATCTCTCCTGTTGGAGATGTTAAAGTCATTTAGAACCCTCTTAATCTCAGCAGCAAGCGTCGCCACTTTCTCATCCCTTGTTCTTTTCGTAGCACCTACAGCGTCATCCGATACCGCTATCAAATCACTACTCTACTCAGGTAGCTTACTTTCTGGCTTATCTACTATTGGACTATCCCTAGCGATTAACAGATACTCACCTATTTTTACCATACTCAGGAAAGCTGATGATGAGACTTTTACTCACACTATAGCCACCTACATCTATGAGCAAAAGCAGGGAATTCCTGAATTACCAGTTACAGATGAGCCGATTGAAATTTACCCTGAGCAACTTCCAAATAACACTTCCACTACCACTAACGGACAATTTCCAACTAGCTTAATCACGGAAGTCGGTAGGTTAGTAAGTGAAGGTAAGTCCGATACTTTCATTATCGAAAATGTGTTGCAGTGCAAAGGCAGAAAATATCAAGAGGGCAAAACTAAACTCGCTGAGATTAAAGTTTTGTTGAGTCAATTACAAGAGGACTTTGAAAATAGCAATGCGTGATTCAATCAATGTAAGAATTATCTCAAATGAACAGTCCGCTGTTCTCTTTTTGGCAGATATGAATGACCTGGTGAAGCAAAGAGGTTGGAGATTGATTAAGCAACCCTCTTACAAGGAAAGCAGGAAAAGCCCCGACGACTTACTCGTATATACAGAGTGGATTAAAGGGTAGCTGCTAAGGCAAAGAAAGGTAAGAAAAAGGTGAAGTGGCGATATCGCCACTTCACTTTAATAGCTATTAAAACATGAGGAGAAAAAGGCGATATACCTCACATATCTTTTCCGTAAATATTAATATTCCCAACTGCACCTAACTATACCTTGGATATAGCAGGGTGAGTAGCAGACAAGCTGTGCACTGATATCAGCGCACAGCTCTGTTGTCTATCTTCTTTTCTCCTCCTGCTTCAAAGAAGTCAAACTTACGACACAGACCCTACTAGGCTCTCTTCCTTTTTACTCAATTATTATTTTTTTCTACTAAACCAAAATCGTTCCGTGGTAGTTTGTAGCTTATAAAAAGTAATTTAATGTAAATTTAAACCTGAAAGCCTTTATTGGATAGTTACTTAATCATCCCATCGTTTACCCATTTCAGAAAAACATCGCTACAATAAGATCATCCGCACAAAAATTTTTGCAAATTAAGCATAAGTTTTTAAAAACATGTGAGTAGGCAAAAAAATAGCGCAGCTAGTCCAACTGCGCGATTAAATTCTAAGTTCAAAGATTAATACTATGCTAACAGATAAAACATTCATTCGCAAGGAAAACTCTCTAAATTATCACGGTGACTTTAATAGCTATAGCTCATCATCCCATGACGGACAACAGCATAATTGGGAGACATTCTCTAAATTAAGAGAGACTTGCCCTATATGCAATGGGAAACACAAGCGCTGTCGGACTAACGGCAGTTTAGTTATCTGCGCTGAAGACTGGCAGATACCTGGTTGGAAAAATATAGGGCAGGATACAGCAGGTATTGGTTATCGCTACAGACCTGATTCATCTCAACTATCTGAATATAAGAAGTTACCAAAACCAGTCCCTGCAAAGCCTTCAAAAGCGTCACACCTAACCCAAGGGGATATTAATAACTCCCTCCTGGATATGCTGTGTCACCAGTCTGTAGAGGATTGGGCAAAAGCTGATTTACTGAAAAGAGGTATTGAGCCAAGTGGGTTAGTAGGTAAATCATTCCCGAAAGGTGTCATAGATGATAGATATGAAGGCTTGCCTGGTACATACAGAGACACTCAAGGTAGATTGAGGATTAACGTTCCCAGCGACAGTTACTTTTGTCCCGCATTCAATGAAGATGGTTTGATTATCGGTGGTCAATTAAAAATCAAAGGCGGTAAATATATTTGGTTAAGTGCTGGTAGTAAAGGTGGTTACAATCAACGTATTAATGGTAAAACTCCACATACTCTTTGTAGCTTCAATAGAGATAAGCGAAGCCAGTTTTTTGTTAACGAAGGCAAGGGTGACAAACAAAGGAACAACGTTATTTTATTCAGCGAAGGACTTCTAAAGCCATTCATAATCAATCAATTGTCCGGCTATCCTTGTATCGGTGCGGTCGGGGGCAACTTCAGGGGAAACTTTGATGACATAGATAAATTTATCTCAAAAATTACTAATAATCATCCAGACCAATTTACTTTTGCCATTGCTGCTGATGCAGGGAGTGGAATTAATGATTTAGTGGTGAAACAATATGCAGTACTGGTAAAGCATATTAAGCAGAAATACAGTAAAGAACTTTATGTTGTCTGGTATGGTCAATACGATAAAAATCATCTTGATTTTGACGATATTTTGGCTACTGAAAAAACTAAATATTCGTTGATTCCTTTCTACAGATTCAGCAAGAAAAATGAAGAGTTTCGGACACTCCAAGGTAAAAAACAGCTTACGGCTAAAAGTAAATTTTCAGAAAAATATATCCCCGCAGGCGAACATTTTTGGGGGATGGAGTTGGAGAAAAACGCTATCTTCGAGTTTACGAAAAAGATTAACAAAAGTGAGCGGAGTGTTTTAGCTTTGAAGTCTCCTATGGGAACAGGCAAGACTGAAGCTTTGAAGAAGATACTTGAATTACTTAATTGTGGGATATTCTTAATTGGGTATCGGAATAGTTTATTGTTGCAAACAGGAGAAAGGATACCCAGTATTTACCATCAAACAGAAATTGTGAATAGGAGTCAGTTTGCAGCAAAAACAGAATCTATAGCTCTATGCGTTGATAGTTGCTGGAAAATCCAAACTGAAGACGTTAGGGAGAAAGTATTGGTATTTGACGAACATCCGCTAGTAATGATGCACGCACTAACGAGCGATACCTGTAAAGGGAATCGTCACAAACTCATTACTCACTTATGGGGATTATTAAAAAACTGTGCTGGTGTGGTGATAATGTCAGACCAACTTACTGATAGAGAAGTAAAGCTTATTCAAGAGACTTCTGAGATCACGGATGAGAACATACTAACGGTCGAAAATACCTATCAAATGCCGTCGAGGAGTGTAGCGGTGTACGATTCTGAGAAACATCTCAGGCAGACATTGAATGACGCTATAGCGGAGGGTAAAAGGGTTTTTCTGGCTACTGATTCCCAGAAATTCACTGAGGTATGGGGAAGGAAGACGACCGAGGAAATCAAGCATGATTGCAGGACCTTGATTATCAACTCTGAGACTCTCTGTCGAAAAGAGGTGCAGGCTTTTCTTAAATCTCCAGATGAACACTTACATCTCTATGATTTCGTATTAACAAGCCCTACTGCTGAATCAGGGTTAAGTATAGATGAAAGGGGGTATCTTGATGCAATATTTGTCAGGTGGACTCACCTGGGAGCAGACGCTTGCACTCAAATTATGCACAGAGTGAGAGATACTGACTGTCCTGTACATTTATTTGTTCCTAAATGCAGGAATGCAAACAAACCAATAAATAGCCTTTCTGATGAGATATCTAACCTCATGGATTCAGTTTACGGTGAAAGCCAGAAACTGAAGTCCAGATATAAAGATGGAAGCGGAGAATTGCTTTATGGATTAAGTATTTCAATTTATTCATCTATAGTTGGTTATAAAGATTCTCCTTTTGCTAAATACTTGGATGAACTAAATGAAATCAGATTGTTAGAGCAACATAGTTTCAGAGACTTGCTGGTGCATGATTTAAGGTTGAGGGGTTACGACATTACTGAAGCAGAGGAAATTGAAATAGAGAAAGACAAGATAAGCGTGACTAAGCAATCTGAAGCGGTCAAGCAAGAGAAGTCCCTTGCTATTTTGAACGCAAAAACATTAAGTGATGACGAGTACGAAAACGCAAACAGGAGGGAGGTTAAAACCCCTGCACAAATGGCAGAATTAAGAAAATACAATCTTTTGAAGCAATTCCCTAGTATCAATGAGTTGAGAGGTTGGGGAGTAGATTTAATCAAAGAACTCACCTTTAATAATCCAGAGAAGAAAGCTAAATTGTGGAAACGACACCTTTTAGAGAATGAAGGTTTGAATGAACTTATTAGAGATAAAAAGGTAATCAATAGTGCAATACATGGGTTTTTCCTTATTGACTGGGATATAACACATTCTGTAATAGAAGAGTTGAAAAGTTTGTCTCTGTTGCCCCTGTTAATGAAGAGCAAATGCTTTCACTCTGAGAGTATGTTGCTTAAATCATTCATCGATAAAGTAAACAATTGCAAGTGCTTACCCAAGCAGGGGAAATTAGGGAACATACAGTATCTCAATAAGGTACTTGATTTAATTGGTTATAAAGCAAACTGCAAAGGTCAAGTCAGGGCTAAGGATGGTAGCAGAAGGCGTGAATATGTGATAG
>NZ_CEZPJD010000387.1:0-7379 GCF_983059655.1 Okeania sp. | reverse complement strand
CGCTCACTAAAAGCAATAGCTGAAGCGCTGAAGCGCTGAAGCGCTGAATGCTTACGGTTAAATAATTTATAATTTATAATTTAGAATTACCTCTTCTTAATTAATGGAGAGGCTTTATACCTGAATTTTTCAGTAAATTTAAAAGCAATTATAAGGTGCGTTGCAACGCACCTTATAACTTATAAGTAAATTCATAGAGTGGGCAAATAATTAATTTTTTGGTAGTCCTGCTCGTGTAATGGTAGATAGGAATAAAAAATTCTTGGTACGGCAGCAAGATGCTCCCACTACGATGTTTCGTAACAAAAATAATTACAATGCACAACCAATGAAAGACCCAGATTTTACTGACAAATAATAACTGATAACTGATAACTGATAACTGAAATGAAGAAATATCAAGAGTTTCGACTGCTTCAAAATTTCGTTAAATAATGATGTTTATTTGTGCCTCTCTACTTAAGGCTTGCTGATTAAATCTAAAGGTATTTACAGATAAAGGCTTTAGCCTTTTTGGAGTCGAAAAAAGTGCGCCTGTTTCAGCTCTTCACCCTCAAAAAGTTAGTATTTTAGGCGCATAGTTGGGCAGAATAATCTTGGGACAAAACTTAGCTCCTATCTCCTCTAAATTCTCTTTTCTCCTGTCTCCTTTCTTCCCCTCCTGGGAGGGGTTAGGGGTGGGTTGTCTCCTACCCTAACCCATAAGACTTTTTCAGCAAACCCTACTTATAATTGCTATATTAAATCCTATAAAATTTGCCTACTTCTTTTCTGTATTGAGGATATTTTTGCCCATAAATATTATTTAAAACCATGAAAAAGCAAGAGCTGAAACAGTCCAGTAGGGTGCGTTACATTTCATTAACGCACCGCCAACCCAGATTTTACTAATAACTAATAACTGATAACTGAAAATGGTTCAATTATTACAAAAAATAATAACTTTTGATGAATTTACTGAATGGCTACCCGAAAGTAGACGTTATGAATTACACGAAGGCAAAATTATCGAAATGCAACCCACAGGTAAACATGAGGATATTACTGGATTTCTTATTCAAGAATTAACCCTAGAATACATGAGGATGAAATTACCCTATCGTATTCCCCAGAAAGCATTAATCAAACTCAAAGATAAAGAAACTGGCTATAATCCAGATGTACTAATTATGAATCGCCAAAATTTGATTAATGAGCCATTATGGAATGATAAATCAACCCTTATTGATGGAGAATCAATTCCTTTAGTTGTTGAAGTAGTTAGTACGAATTGGCGTGATGATTATGGCTATAAATTAATTGATTATGAAGCAATGGGTATTCGTGAATATTGGATTGTTGATTATTTGGGAATCGGAGGTGTTCGTTTTATTGGGCATCCTAAACAACCAACTATTTCTATTTATCAGCTTCTAAATGGAGAATATCAAGTACAACACTTTAGAGGAAAAGATGTGATTAATAAGTCTCTAATTTTTCCGGAATTGAATTTAACGGTTGAACATATTTTTCAAGGTCAACGGTAGGGAAGTTAAAAGTTAAAAGTTAAAAGTTAAAAGTTAAAAGTTAAAAGTTAAAAGTTAATATTTTATAGACTGGAAACTTTGACCGAAAAATTATGGTCTAAAGCCTCCCCTTTTAAGGGGATAAAAAAAGAGAATTTTCCTTATGTCAATACTAATGCTTTCCTACGAAATGCTGCGCAAACATCTAGAAGTACTGATAACTGAAATGACCCCGTAGTAATTTCAGGAAATTATTTCATATCTAATGAAAATTACTTATCTTTATTACTAGCTAAACTTTGATACGCTACGAACAAAAATAAAATTCCAAAGAGGAATATAAATATACCATATTCTCGAATTAAACTTTCTGAACTATCATCAATTTCTGCCGTTTCTAATCCTAATTTACGTTGCAAAGACTTCAAAATTCCATAAAGTTTCTGGGAAAGATTCATTAAAACAAACGGGATATATTTCATATTGGAGTATTGATGTAAATGACTCTTCAATGATTATCGCTCAAATAGACAATTATGCAAAGATGATTATTAATCTGTTTAGTATTAGATTGAAATGTGACTTAGATATAGTTAATGAGAAATTGACTTTACTGACTAATAGCAGAAAATGCTGCCCAATAAAAAGGGTCTTTAAAAGGTTGGTCGTTATCTGATAGTTTGCGGAGTTGATATTTAAGGTCATATCTAAGAGTTACATCAATAGGAAGTTGATTATTTTCAATCCATTCCTGTAGTTCCTTTTTAGTGATATCTCGTAACCAAATTTGAGCTTTATTAAGAGCAACTGATACAGTAAAATTTTGACGAAGGTTTTGATAAAATTTAATCATTAGAAAAGCAGTAGATAAATCACTAACTTTCCACAAATTACTAACAACATTAGAACTTCCTGCATAAATGAAACTGCTAGGAAAACTAATATATTCATCACTAAGATCGGTAAAATCTGTTAATCCCGTTTCACTAGCTGATAAAGTAACTAAACGACATTGACTCAAGTTAAGCCCAAAGACTTCAGCTAAGGTCAAAGTTTCAGCATGAGCTAAAAATAGAGATGATTCTAAAGGAGAATTAATATTAAAACGACTATGGCATGAAAAATGAAGACAGTTAACTGATGAAAAGTAATTATCAGTTTTGAAGGCGGTTTTAGTTGCTTTTTCTTTCGCTAAAATTTCAGCATAATCAAAATACGAACTAATTGTTTCTACTTCTAAGTCAGTGTAACTTAAGTCTTCCGTAGGATTTTGAATAGCAAATAACTTGTCAAAGTTAGGACGTTGCTGATTTTTAATCAGTTGCAATAATCTACAACTTGGGGAATAAGTTACTTCATAACGATCTAATAAATAACTACCATCATTTAAGATAAAAGCGTGAATTGGTAATAAGTGTAAAAAGCGATGGGGAATTAAGGTAATTTTCTGGCATTTTTGAGGAATATGGGAAATAATTTCATCTAAATGCAGAATTTGAGCAAAATTTCTTAGATAAAACGATAATTCACTTAGCCACTTTTGTTTATCGGAGTAGTAGAGATTCAGATATTCATTTATAGGAGCAACAAATTCATCGAAAGCAGCTTTATCTTGAAATAGAAAATTTTTGTTAACTGGTCTTTCGTAGACAACATAAATTCCTCTAATATTGCTTATTTCTTGTTCTACATCTTCTTTGATACAGCTTTCCCTTTCAATTTTTAGACTGTTTATATCAACAAAATAAAATTGTAAAATTTGGGGTTGATTATAATGACGAGTCGTAATAAATGTAATAATTTGATTATTTGTAATGTACCATTCAATAATTGCTGTTTTTTCATCAATTAAATTTTGCATCTCCTGAAAAGTAATAGGTTCAACTTTTTGTGTAAGTTGAAAAGCAGTGTCAATAGGGGTAATTTCACGATAAATTAATTCATCTAACTCTTGTTGAAGTTGATTGAGTTTACTATAATCACTCAGTTGAGGTTGTAATCTCTCACTTTCAGTAATTACTCTTAATTTATGATTATTTTGTTCGATAGCTAGTTGCTTTTCTTCAGAAATAATCTCTATCCTAAGTCGATCTAATTTTTGGATAATTGTGGATGAAATATCGCCTTTAGGATATAAGTCGCGGTTAGCAATAAGTTCAACTAAAGTTCTATTTTTACTAAGTTCTACATACTCTATGACTTTATCTATTTTGCCCAAATTCATGTAGGATTCAACGATACTATAATAAACAGTAATAGCTTGGGAGATAATTTCTTGGCGACGTATTTCTGTTGTTGCCCAACTACAAGAAAATTCTACTGCTTTAATAGCAATTTTGTAGGTTTCAATAGCCCATTGCCATTCTGCTTTTTGAAAGTATAAATCACCTAAATTATGACTAACCGTTAAACATTCAATAGGTAAATTTTCAGGAGTAAAAATTTGCAAGGAATTTTGAAAAGCTGTAATTGCCGTCTCAAGATTTTTAGCTTTATCTCCTTCTATTCTTTTTCCATAGGCAATGGCTAAATTATTCTGAATTTCTGCCAATTGTAAAGGTAAATATTGTTTCGTATAAACCATTAAAGCTAATTGTAAACGAGCGATCGCCCGTTCAATATTTTCAGCTTTATTTCCTCTAATTCTTTCTCGGTAAGCATTACCTAGATTATTTTGAATTTCAGCCCATTGTAAAGGGAAATTTATTTTAGTATAAACTTCTAAAGCCATGTTTAAAGAAGCAATTGCCATTTCAATATTTTCAGCTTTATCTCCTTTTATTTTTCCCCTATAAGCATTGCCTAAATTATTTTGAATTTCAGCCCATTGTAAAGGAAAATTTTCTTTCGTATAAACTTCTAAAGCCATACTTAAAGAAGCAATTGCCATTTCAATATTTTCAACTTTATCTCCTCTAATTCTTTCTCGATAAGCATTGCCTAGTGCAGGATGGCAGAAATAACTAACCAGTTACAAAATCCTAAAAGTCTTACCAATAAATACTTTTTGACTGTCTTGAGTGTGTCTTACATTCTGAGGAAACCTCAGAATTACACACTCGCTTTTAACTTTTGATTTCCGCGTAGCAGCACTAGATTATTTTGAATTTATGCCCATGTTGTTTAGTAAAATTTCTAAAGCTGTTTCTGAACAAACCCTCGCCATTTGAATATTTTTAGCTTGATCTCCTTTTCTTCTTTCTATATAAGCATTACTTAAATTCTTTAGAGTTTCTGCCCTTTTAAAAAGTAAATCTTGTTTCGTATAAACCATTAAAGCACTTTTAAAACAAGTTATGGCCATCTCAATATTTTCAGCTTTATCTCCTTTTATTCTTTCCCGATAAGCATTACCTAAATTGTTTTGCGTAGTTGCCCAATCTTCAGGAAAACTTTCTTGAGTATAAATTTTTAGAGATTGATAAAAACAATTAATAGCTTGCTCTAAATTTTCTTCTTTGTCTCCACATATTCTATATATATAAGCATTGCCTAAATTATTTTGAGTTTTTGCCCAATCTACAGAAAAATCTATATAAGTTCGTACTTGTAAAGCTAGGAAATAAGTACCAATAGCAGTTTCTAGATTTTCTTCTCTTTTTCCTCTTATTCTTTGAGTATAAGCAATAGCTAGATTATTTTGCGTAGTTGCCCAATCTTCAGGAAAAGTTTTACGAGTCCTAACTTTTAATGCATATAGATAATAAATGATCGCCTGTTCTAAATTTTCAGCTTTCCCGCCAAAAATACGATTACTATAAACATAACCAAGATTATTAAGAGTATTTGCCCATTGTTCCGGAAAAGTCTCGTGGGGATAAAAATTTAAAATAGTTTCTAATCCAGTAATTGCTATTTCAAAAACATTTGACCATTTTGCCCAAGAGAATTGAGAAAGATCCAGACAAAGACTTTCTACTATTCCTAAAATTGCTTCTTTTTCTTCTGGATTAACTTCAGAACAAGTATCAATTATCCACTTTTGTAACAATCTGGCAAAAAAGTAATCTAATTTATCAATATTCGATTTAATAACAGAGTAGAGAAATTTTAAATCTCCATTATTTTCATACTCTAATAAGAGAAGCTTTCCCAGCAACAAAACATACTCTTTATTATCTATATCTATGTCTTTATTTTGATCTAATGCAGAATTTTCAGGTGCTTTCCTTTGTTTTTCTTGATCAAGATAACGCTCAAAATTATTTTCATGGCCTAATAAGAGAAGCTTTCTCAGCAACAAAAAAGACTCTTGAGTATCTATATCTTTTTTTTGATAAAATAATGCAAAATCTTCATATACTTCCCTTTGTTTTGCTTGCTCAAGATCACCCTTAAATGGAACATAAGATTGTAGTAAATCAATTTCGTCGTTATCTACAGGAAACTCAAATACTCCAGAACGCCAATCAAAAAAATCTGGGGCACGACGCACTAAATATTTTAAGGTGTATTTCTCGACTATGAAAACTAAACAGCATTTAAAATCATCTCTAAATCTTTCCCGTTGCCAATTTAGATGACCTAATATGCGTGATACCGAACCTTTTTCGTGAGAAATTTTTGGTTTTTCTTGGTCTAGTTTCATAAGTTCATCTAAATTTAAAGACTTTTCAATACCACTAATAAATAAGATATTAATTGAATTATCTTTAACCTTATCTGCAATCCAATCATATAAATTATCAATATAATGTTCTAATTTTAAAACATCAATTTTTTTGTCTGGAATATCTTGCTTAACTTTGCCAATAATCAAACTTTTTTGTACAGGAGTACACTTGACAAATAAAATACCAAAACCTTCACGCCAGGATAAATCACGTTTCAGGGTAAGATAAATTTCTTGTTCATCTGGTCTAAAATTTTCTATGGGACTGACTAAGCTATTACTCATTAGAAATTAATCTATTTAGTGCAGATTTAAATTCTGATGTTCCCTCAATTAAAGGATGAATATCATACCAACGTACAGGATTATCTTCTACATCAACATCTCGATATTCCAATACACAACGACGGAATAATAAACTGCGATATTCCTCATTATGATCGATATTTTTTGAGCAATAAACTTTTGCCAACTTATCCCATTCTTCAGAATTAACTGCATTTCGATAAGTCCCATCTCTAGCATCACTAATAGCACGATTAACTGCTTTTATATTTATTGGAAAATCATCAACTTGACGCATAGCAGATTGCATTAATAACATCAAATCTCGGACATGACCGCCAGTCATCTGACAAAGCTTTATCCTAGTTTCTGAATTATCAAAAATTTGAGTATCAATCTCAATCTCAGGGTCAATCAAATGAACCCTTTTTTCAATAATTTCTTTGAGTTTATCTAATCCTTTCCCATAAGATTCATTTTGACGATTTTTGACCATAATCATTGGTAAAACTTGGGGACTTGCATAAATATTTCGTAGTTCAGTTGCTTGACTTGAATAAGCTAAAGAAATAGGAATCGTATAAACAATATGACAATTTAAGGCAGTTAACTGATTACTATAATCCAGAAAAATTTCATCATGACTTGTTCTTTTATTACCTCTTTCAATCGGTATGATTCTATCTAGATTATCAGGAATTACAACTATTTTTGATTGTGCTTCTGGTAATTTTTTTTGAGCCTCTTCAATAAATTCATTTAAAGTAGCAATTAAATCAACACTATGATTATCAATCTGTTTTCTAATCGTTTCACGGGTACTTGGAATACGTCTTAAACTTGTAGTTAATTTACTAAAAATATTAATTTTAGATTCAATAGTTAGTTTTTCAAACTCCACATCTGATAAAGCTAAATCCTTTAATTCATGCCATCGAGACTGTAACCAATCTAATAAAAGATTAGGAGAAGCATAA
>NZ_CEZPJD010000386.1:0-7391 GCF_983059655.1 Okeania sp. | reverse complement strand
GAGTTTTTGGCTGAGGCACTTCAAAATCATATCCCGACAACTGATGATAAAAACATTGATGCAGATATGATTATTTCTGCTCAATGGAATATTCTCTCTCAAGAAGCTCCTGGTAGAGGAATATATGTTGCTACTACTAATATTAAACACTTGAAAATATTTGTGGGAGAATATGCTCAAAATTGGCGAGATATTAAATTCTAGTTTGATAAATAAGGTTGGCGATCTCTCCTTCCCAAAGCAACCAGATTTGAAGAGCGATCGCTATTAAACCAACACAACTTCACTCGCCAGCAAATTGTAAAACCGTATTATAGAGACTAACGCTAATCCGAAAATTATTTTCAGAAATCAACCGATCCAAAATTGGCTTAATTTCTAAAATCAAACCTTTTCTCTTAGCTTCCTGCAATACAGCTAACAACCCACTTATTTTCTTAACTCCTAACTCCAAAGCTACCCTTCTTCCCTTACGTTCATCTAGCAGTAACAAATCTGCATCCAGTTCCAAAGCTAAAATAATTGCTTCTGCTTCTCCCATATCTAAATCAACCTGCAACTCCTCAACTTATTCGCGATTTTCAACTGTCCGATTTTCAATCCAATCTAAAGTTTGAACCTCAACCGTACCCGGTACTTGATATCCCAAAGAAGCCATTTCATCATAAACTGCTAGAGGAATAATGACGCGATCGTAAAGTTGATGCAGAAGTTCCAAAGCTCCCACTGCTGACAAATTAGTAATAGGTGAAGTATCACTGATAACAATCATAACCTACCCATTTCCTGCAAAGTTTTAATATCCTCTTCAAACTCCTCAACATCATAATGGATGCAAATACCGCGTTCAGCAATTTCCCGCTGAAACTCTAATAAATTAATTCCAGCCAAACGACGAGCTTTACCAATACTAATTTTATCTTGTTGAAATAACATAATGGCAATTTCTAACTTTAATTGTGCTTCAGACATTCTAGCTGCTCTCAGCACGTCATCAGGAATAACCACACTCATTTTTTTCTTACCTCCTTTTGATTCTGGAATAGTGCAAATAAACTGATATAGATTTTAACATATTATTGGCGATCGCTCCCTAGAGCTAGACATGAATTCTGGCACGGATGTACGGATGATTTTTGGGATCTGTTTGGCGATATCTCTACCTTTTCATATATGTCAATAGGTTGATAGTCTCAATCAAATAAGACAACTTATTCAAGTCTTGATGCTAATATCACATCTATTGCTGATATAATAGCTGCAAAACCAAGAAATAAAACTGCTCTATTTAACATTTTAACTTCAGCATCTCTGAGGTCAGCTAACTCTGTAATTGACTCGTTCCAAATTGCAATTAACGAACGTCTATAATTTCCTTAATAGATATCAATACATTTTTTAAAATATTGTAATTTATGGCAACAGCGGTATAAAATAGAATAATCATAGTTTAGTGTCTTTGAAGGAGAAAAAGAAAATGCTTAATGGACTATTTTCACAGCAAGAAACAGAAGCTCTTAAACGGACAGAAGACAATATTGAGAAAGTAAAATCGTTTTTAGAAAATTGTATTTCCCCTAATTCATTAACTGATGAAGTACAGGAGTTTTTTCGAGAAGTTGCTGCTCTCAAAGGTCAAAGTGCAGAGGCAACTTTACAGGAGATGATGGTGGGGACGAAAAAATATTTGGAGGCAATTAATACGCAAATTAAATTTGAAAATGACATTCCAATAAATATAAATCAATACATAGACAAAATAGAAAAACTAGCTATTGGTATCGAGTCTTGTTGGGATATTTTTTCTGTGGAAAGTCGTCAATATTTTACTAACATAGCTTACGGTTTTACTAAGGCAAGTTATAAATGTAAAGGATGGCAAGGTTTGTTAATTAGAATCAGGTTAATTTTACCTTCCCTGCAACAACAGGAAGATTTATTTAGCAAGTATCAAAACTCTTTTTGGCTAATTCCAAAAGCTGTAGATAGAGCAATTGAATTGAGAAAGTCAAAATCTACTTCTAAATTATGGGAAAAAGGTCAATATTTATTAAATAAGGCAACAGAAATAGATAATTCAGAAAAAGGTATTTTATTGCCATATTTGAATTTAGGGCGAACTCCCGAAGAGCAACTAGAAAAAAATAAACCTGCTATGGCTTGGGCAAAAGCAAGAATGGAAGAAATTAAAAGAAAATACAATGGAGAAAATCTGTAATTATGATTGTAATATTAGATTCAGGAGTGCTTGGGTTACTTGCTAGTCCTATTCGAGATACTTCTAAAACGGAGGATATTGAAATTTCCCAATGTAATGAATGGTTATATCAACTATTAGCTAAAAGTGTAGTAGTAGCAACTTCAGAAATTTCTGATTATGAGGTTAGGCGAGAGTTAATTCGGATTAAAAGTGAGGGTGTAGAAATACTAGATAGTCTCAAGAATGTGGTTATATTTTTGCCACTTAAAACAGAAGTTATGAACAAAGCTGCTGAGTTTTGGGCTGAGGCACGTCAAAATCACATCCCAACTGCAGATGATAAAAATATTGATGCAGATATGATTATTTCTGCTCAATGGAGTATTCTTTGTCAAGAAGCTCCTGGTCAAGGAATATATGTTGCTACTACTAATCTTAAACATTTGAAGATATTTGTGGGAGAATTTGCTCAACATTGGCGGGATATTAAATTTTAGTTTGAGAGGATAAATTATGAAGTATTACTTTCTTGCCGTACTCTAGGGGTAAGTTTAATTATAGTTCGTTCAATTTTTTCTTCTTCTGTTGCTGGATTAACTAAAGTTACCTCTTGAAATCTTGCTGAGTATAGATTATCTATTGTTAATTCAATTCCTTGATTTTCCAGATTGTCCCAAGACTCTTTCGATATTGTTCCTGAATATAATTTGTTAGAGTCTAACTCTTCTATTGTCAGTTTTTTTGTTTTCTTATCAGCTAATGATAGCCTACCGTAGATTTCGTACTCTTCTGGTTCTTCCTCTTCCATTTTATTAATAAAATCAATAGTCTTGAGTATATCATCGTAGGCTAATATCACATGACCTCCAGCATTTTCATTTAAAGAACCCCAATCAAAGTTTAAGTCAGATTCTATAGGAGCTAAATAAAATAAAAAATAACGATATTTAGAAGCTGCTCTTCTTTTGATCCTCAGTAAAGTTTGTTTTAATTTTCCTTTATCTAACTGATTACTTAACCTCAATAATTCTAAAAATATTTGAGCAATTCTTTCTGGTAATGGTCTTTCTAAAAGATTAAGTTGACCGTTTTCTGCCATAGTAAGTTTGATGCCAAAAGAACCTTGGAAAGTTTCAAAGATTGATAATTCTGTTTGGTCTAAAATTCCTTTTGCTATTTTTCCTTTTGTATAAGTCTTAGTTAATTCATATTGACCAACTGCATCAAAAAAATCTTGTAATGATATTAATATGTTCCCCATTTGTTTTGCTGATAATTCTCTCTTGTATTCCTCAAATATAAACTTGAACCTCAAACTCAATATTTCACATTTTTTTTGAATTGCTACTTGCTGAGGATTTTTAAGCCCGGCAATAATTTCTGATTTTGGGCGTTCTTCAACTACTTCTAATACTCTAAATACATCGTACATTCTAGATGCAAAATCAGCCAATTCTTTTTCTAATGGCAATAAAACAGAATATTGTTTCTGATTCTTACTAATAGCTAAAATAGAAGCTTTAGTCCCAAGTTTATCCTCCTCTTTCCACCCATTATCTTGAAGATAGTTATAGACAGAAAGTGGATCTAAATAATTGAATTCTATAATTTCATTGTTAGATACTTTCATAATTCTTCCCTATTATTTATTTTTTCCATTATTTTTGATAAATTATCTGGTGTAAACAAGTTTTTGCGTGATAACTTGACAGTAACAGTTTCCTTATTTTTTGTAGAAGGCTCCCCTTTTAAAGATGCCCAGTAACCACACTTTCTCATTACACACTCTTCTTGAGATATGGCCATCCATTCAGTCAATTTATCCGGAACTAACACTACTATTAAAATCAAAGGGACTAAACTTTCCCGTCTAAGGGTATCGTAATTTTTTCTAGGTAAAGGAAAGTTAATAGTATTGGCTTTAATTATATTAGTTAAAGCAGTACATTTAACTTGAGCATCCACTTTTGGAAATAAACTCAGTCCTATTTCTCCAGGAGATTCTATTGTTAAATCTATTCCTGCATTATCCATAGGTCTAGATTTTTCTTCTACCGAGTACCCAGCTACTGCTGCAACTGCTCTTACATAGGCATAACTAAAGTATTCTTTCTGTGAATTTATATCCATTAATGTAAATATATTGGCATAACTAATTTAATAAATGTGGGTATTGGACACTTTATAAATATAACCATAAACTATCAATGATTTATCCATGTTCCTCATTCCCTGTTTTCTTGAGATGTCTAGTGAAAATGGTTCAGATATTGTAGATTTTTAAAACTGCTAAATAAATAATTTTTAGCTTAGGTATTAACCAACTTAAATCTACAAAAATCACCTAAACTACTAATACCATATTTGGATAATTTAGTGATAATAATGTAGGTTGGGTTAAGCGACAGCGAACCCAACAAAAACGTTCATATACTGCGTTATGTTGGGTTTATCCTAACGGATAAGCTCCGCTAACGTTCCTCAACCCAACCTACAAATATCAATAAAGCAAACTCAACATTTACTTCAACCCATCAACCAACTGCTCCCTCGCACTCTCCAACGCTTCCTTCAACTTACTTGGATCGCGACCTCCTGCTTGCGCCAAATTCGGACGACCGCCGCCGCCTCCTCCACACATTTTCGCTATCCCACCAATAAATTTCCCTGCTTGCAAACCTTTACTATTCACAGACTTACTAAAAGCAGCAACTAAACTAACTTTACCCTCAGACCCGGAACCCAATACCACAGCACTCTCGCCCAACTTTTGTTGTAACCGTTCCGCAGCAGTTTTCAACGCTTCCGCATCAACTCCAGGCATTTCTGCTACCAATATCTGAAACTCACCCACAGTCTCAGCATCTCCTAACAACTGGTCAGACTTCGCTACTGCTAACTCGCCTTTCAACGCTTCCAACTGCTTTTGCGACTCCTTCAACTCCTGCTGCAAATTACTCACCCGCTCCGATAACTCTTCCGGTTTTGCCTTAAAGCGATCGCTCAATTCTTTAACCACAGTATCCCGGACATTCAAATAATCTAAAACTGCCAGACCAGCAACTGCTTCTATACGGCGCACCCCAGAAGAAATACCAGCTTCAGAAATAATTTTAAACACCCCAATTTCTGCCGTATTATTCACATGAGTTCCCCCACATAATTCCATCGACACTCCCGGATAGTCAACCACCCGCACCACATCGCTATACTTTTCACCAAACATAGCAACAGCTCCCTTTGCCTTTGCCTCATCCAATGGCATTTCTGCAACCGTTGCCGGATGTGCTTCAGCGATCCAACTATTTACCTGAGCTTCCACTTGCTCCACTTCCTCTGGTTTCAACCCCCGGGGGCAATTAAAATCAAATCGCAAACGGTCAAAAGATACCAAGGAACCCGCTTGAGAAATAGACTGGTCTACCAGAGACCGCAAAGCAGCTTGTAATAAATGTGTTGCGGTATGGTTTGCTTGCGCTCTGCGACGACAAGCAGCATCTATTTGAGCATTTACCGTCATTCCTAACTGTAACGTACCCCTTTCCACGCGACCGAAATGCACAAAAATATTATTCTGCTTCTGCACATCTTCTATCCGCACGACCACATTATCCCCACTCAGATAACCGCGATCGCCTATTTGACCTCCAGACTCGGCATAAAAGGGCGTTTGGTCAAGCACCACTTGTACTTGAGTACCCGCTTCCGCAGACTCAACCTGTTCCCCTTCAGCTATTAACGCCATTACCTGCGCTGAAGAAATCAAATCTGTGTACCCTAAAAATTCTGTTTTGTCAACATCCAATTTTACCCCACCTTCAGCATTCAAGTCAATAGTTTCGTGAGCTGACTGAGAACGTATTTGTGCCAGTTTCATTTCTTTCTCAAACCCATCAACATCAACAGTTAAACCATTTTCCTCTGCTATTTCCTGAGTCAGCTCCAATGGGAAACCATAGGTGTCGTATAACTTGAAAGCATCTTCCCCAGAAATTTGCTTGGTTTTCTGAGTTTCCGGTTTTGCCATAATTTCCGCCAACAATTTTTCACCCCGCTCCAATGTTTCCAAGAAACGAGACTCTTCCCGTTGCAACTCAGCTTTAATAACAGTTTCCCTCTCCCGCAAATTTTGGTAAACATCCTCAGAAAGAGCGATCGCTTTCTCAGCAACTTTGGATGTAAACTCCCCAAAAATGCCAATTAAACGACCATGACGCACAACCCGGCGAATTAACCGTCGTAAAATATAACCCCTGCCAACATTAGATGCGGTGACACCATCGGCAATTAAATGAGCTACTGCTCGTACATGGTCTCCAATAACTTTCAGGGAAATTTTGGTTTTGTCATCACTTTTTTTGTAGTCAATACCAGCAATATCCGCAGCAGTTTTAATGATCGGAAAAATTAGGTCAGTTTCATAATTATTCGGCACTTTTTGTAATATTTGCGCCATTCTTTCTAACCCCATCCCTGTATCAATATTTCTGTTTTGCAGTGGCGTGAGATTTCCCTCTGCATCCCGGTTGTATTGCATGAATACCAGGTTATAAAATTCGATAAACCTGCTGTCATCTTCCAAGTCAATGTTCTCATCCCCTAATTCTGGATGAAAATCATAATAAATTTCCGAACACGGGCCACAGGGGCCTGTCGGACCCGATGCCCAAAAATTATCCTCCTCATCCATGCGTTGAATGCGGTGTGCAGGAATGCCAATTTTGTCGCGCCAAATAGCAAATGCTTCATCATCTTCTCGGAATACGCTGACAACTAAATGGTCTGGAGGCAAACCGAATATTTTTGTAGATAGTTCCCAAGCGTAGGCGATCGCTTCTGGTTTAAAATAGTCTCCAAAACTGAAATTACCCAACATCTCAAAAAAAGTGTGATGTCTGGCAGTGCGACCAACATTTTCAATATCGTTAGTACGGATACATTTTTGGGAAGTAGTAGCGCGAGGATATTTCCGGGGTTGTTGTCCGAGAAATATAGGTTTGAATGGTAACATTCCCGCAATAGTTAGTAAGACCGTGGGGTCTTCGGGAACTAGAGATGCACTGGGTAGAATGGTGTGTTCCCGTTGTGCGTAAAAGTTGAGAAATGTTTGTCGAATTTCATTACCTGTGAGTTTTTTAGCAGACATAATTAATTATAACGTTAGATTTTCTAATTTTAATTTCCAGTCTAT
>NZ_CEZPJD010000385.1:0-7393 GCF_983059655.1 Okeania sp. | reverse complement strand
TGAAACAAAAATTAGCAGATGCTCTGTATGTAGACCCTAGTGAAATAGTAGAAGACCAAAAATTTATAGATTTAGGTTTAGATTCTATAGTTGGAGTAGAATGGATAACTGCAATTAATCGGCATTATGGATTGGAGATTAAAGCAACTAAACTATATGATTATCCAACATTGCTGGAATTGACAAATTATCTGGCTCAAATCTTATCAAAACAAGAACAAGTACCTGCAGAAATACCACAACCCAAAACAGACATAAAAGAATCCGTCAGTAACTCAGAAGAAAAACTAAAAGAACAGTTACGCTCAATACTTGCTCGAGTAGCTAAAAAAGAGTTATCTGCTCAAGCAGCAAATCAAATGATTCAAGAATTAAAACAACAAACCAAAAACGACGGTAACAAAGAAGATGAAGTAGGGCAGCAATTAAAACAACAACCCAAAAACGACGGTAAAAAAGAAAAAGTATTGGAGCTGGTTAAAAAATATACTCGTGAAGTAGCACCAGAACTAGAAGAAGTTCCCCTAGGACCAACACATAGTTTGAAAAACTTAGGCATTGATTCAGCAAGCAGGGCAGAAATTATTATGATGATCATGGAAGAATTATCTTTAAATATCCCACGTATTGAATTAGCTGGAGCCAATAATATAGGAGAACTAGCTGAAATATTTGCAGCTAAGTTATAAATCACTTATGGAAAGGAAAAGCAACATCGAAATAACTGGGATGGGTATAGTTACTTCCATTGGTCAAGGAGTAACAGCTTTCAAAGAAGCTCTGTTTTCTGGCAAAACTCAATTTGATTATCTCAAACGACCAGGACGTGAAGGTGCTAAACCATTTATAGGAGCAGAAATACCAGAAGTCGATGTCCGTTCTCTGCTCCCAGAATATAGTAGTATCCTACGCACTGCTAGTTGGAGTGGACAGATAGCAACCCTAGCAGTATCCGAAGCTTGGCAAGACGCTAAGTTGGTTAATAGCAAAGTCAACCCCGAACGTATTGGGTTAGTAGTAGGTGGCTCAAATGTGCAACAACGTCATCAACAAGAAATCTGGCAGCGCTATCAATCTCGTCCTCAATTTTTACGTCCAACTTATGGACTTACAGTTTGGGATACCGACATCATGGGTTTGCTATCTCAGTGCTTTCATGTCCAAGGAGAAGGTTACAGTGTAGGTGGTGCATCTGCCAGTGGAACAGTAGCAATAATTCATGCAGCTCGTCAAATTGTAGCAGGTGCTACAGATATTAGCATCGTTTTAGGATCGTTATTTGATATTTCAGGTTATGAATGTCACGGACTAGCAAATTTGGGAGCAATGGGTAGCGAACGTTTTGCCGATCGCCCAGACCTTGCCTGTAGACCATTTGACCAAGACCATGATGGATTTATTTATGGAGAAGGCTGTGGAGTGTTAGTCCTAGAGAGAAGTGACCACGCTCAACAAAGAGGAGCAGTTTCCTACGGAAAGCTGATGGGTTGGGGATTTAATTTAGATGGAAATCGTAGTCCTGAACCTTCTCAAAAAGGAGAAGAACGAGCCATGACTGCTGCTTTAGAAATGGCTGAGTTGCCACCAGAGGAGATATCCTATGTAAATACTCACGGTACCAGTTCTCCTCTAGGTGACAAGACAGAAGTAGCTGCTTTAAAATCTGTGGGACTGAGTAATTGTTTAATCAATTCCACAAAATCTTTAACTGGTCACTGCTTAACAGGTGCTGGGGTTGTGGAGGCGATCGCTACTCTAGTACAAATGAACTATGGTTTTTGTCATCCTACTCATAACTTAGTTAATCCTATCGATCCCACCCTAAGTTGGGTCAAAGAAACTGCTATTCAAGCAGAGATTAAGTATTCTATAAGTAACAGTTTTGCTTTTGGTGGAATTAATACAGCTTTATTAATAGGAAAATTATAGTGGTAGTATTGCTACGGTGGTAAATTTACGTTAAGATTATAAAGAAATCATGTACTTCTACGGTTGAAGATTTGAATGTCAATGTAATGCTCTCTAAGCATAATCTACTTCTATCCCCTCTCACAAAGTAGAGAACTATAGTTGTAGGTAATAAATTCAAGCTTCAACTAGAATACAAAACTCAGTGGTATAGTTCTGAATTGATATTAGCTCCTTAGTTTTTTCCATCTTCTAAGACTGGTTATAGAGGCGATCGTATATATAGATACGCCATTAATCCCGATCGCCTTTGATTGTCCTCAATATGGTTTGTTTATAGAACCCATGATATGCAAATATCAAGAGTGAGGGATGCAGTAGACCTGACTGTTGATGCCTGTAGAGGTCTTACTGCCGACAGTAACCCTAGAAGCAGGAAGTAAACATTAAAATGTCACTAATTGTGAGGTTTTATATCGGTTTTGTAAATCAGCCTCTTACCATAAAATAAAAATCAAACTAAGGAAAACTCATGGAACAGGTTGGGATTGAAGCCCTCAATGTATATGGAGGCTCGGCTAAAATAGATGTGCGAATGTTAGCAGAGGCACGTCAATTAGATACGACTCGCTTCGATAATCTAATGATGAAAGAGAAAACTGTGGTGATGCCTTACGAAGATCCAGTTTCTTATGCAGTTAACGCAGCCAAACCAATAGTGGATAGCTTGAGCGATCTTGACAGAAAAAGCATAGAAATGGTAATAACCTGTAGCGAGTCTGGCATCGACTTTGGTAAGTCAATGAGTACCTATATCCACGCTTATCTAGGACTTAGTCGCAACTGTCGTTTGTTTGAACTTAAGCAAGCTTGCTATTCAGGTACAGCAGGGTTTCAGATGGCATTGAATTTTGTGCTTTCTCAAACATCTCCTGGAGCTAAAGTCTTAGTTATTGCCACAGATATAACTCGGTTTTTACTTCAAGAAGGAGTAAATACTCTGGATGAAGATGCTGCTTTTGCGGAACCAAGTAGTGGTGGTGGAGCAGTAGCTATTTTAGTTAGCAATGTAGGCCGTGTTTTTCAGGTAGATGTAGGGTGTAATGGCTACTATGGTTATGAAGTAATGGATACTTGCAGGCCAGCTCCAGATTCAGAAGCAGGAGATGCAGACTTATCACTACTATCTTACTTAGATTGTTGCGAAAATGCCTATCAGGAATATCAAAACCGAGTAGAAGGAGTAGACTACGAGAAAACTTTTGATTACTTGAGCTTTCACACCCCTTTTGGTGGTATGGTGAAGGGGGCACATAGAAGCATGATGCGCAAGTTGAAAAGGGCAAAACCACAAGAAATTGAAACAGACTTTCAAAGAAGGGTGATGCCTGGATTAATCTATTGTCAACAGGTAGGGAATATTATGGGAGCAACATTACATTTATCCCTAGCTAGCACTATTGACAATGGAGAAATCAATAAACCTCAACGAGTGGGTTTGTTTTCTTATGGATCTGGGTGTAGTTCTGAGTTTTATAGTGGGGTGATTACACCAGAAGCAAAGGATATTCAAGCTAAACAAAGGATTTCAGGACAGTTAGCGGAACGGTGTTCTTTAAGTTTTGAAGAGTATCAGTATGTATTACATCAAAGTAATGCAGTTGCTTTTGGGACCAGGAATGTTACCGTAGACCAAAAACTACTTCCGAAAGTATGGCAACAAGTCGAAGGTAAGGGTAGGTTAGTTTTAAAGGAAATCAAAGAATTTCACCGAGAATATGAATGGGTATAATTATGGATTATCAAACCATAAAGGTAAACCATCAGTCTGCTGTATTAAGAATTCAGATTTATCGGCCTGAAGCAAACAACAGTGTTAATGAGCAACTTCTTCAAGAGTTATGGTCAGTTTACCAAGCTGCTGAAGTAGACTCAACAGTTAAAGTTGTAATTATGGAAGGGTTGCCCGATGTATTTTGTACAGGAATGGATTTTCAAGAAGCAGCACAAGTAAAAGACCGAGATTCAAAATCTAATGCTGAGGCTTTTTATAAAGTACTTAAACATATTTCCCAGAGTAGTAAAGTCTTCGTGTCACTGGTACGCGGTAGAGTACAAGCTGGGGGAGTGGGTATAGTAGCAGCAAGCGATATAGTTATTGCTGATGAAACAGTAACGTTTGTCTTATCGGAACTATTATTTGGTTTATTGCCAGCTTGTGTATTGCCATTTCTAATTCGGCGAGTTGGGTTTCAGAAAGCCTACCGTTTATCTCTGACTACTCAACAAATATCAGCTTCGGAAGCTTATAGTTGGGGGTTGATTGATGAATATGCCAGTGATACTAATAAGTTATTGAGTCAATATGTCAGACGACTGAGGTGTTTGCCATCTTCTGGGGTGAAAGAATTAAAAGACTATATTAATCAGTTATGGATAATAAAAGAAGAAACTCAAAATTTGGCTGTAAATAAGCTTTCTAGTTTAGTAGAAAATCCTGATATTCAAGAAAAAATTAAACGGTTTCAACAAGAGGGAGTATTTCCGTGGCAAATGTAAATCTTAATTTGGACTTAGTAAAGGGTAAATCCGAAGTAGTACAACTGTGGGAGTTGGGTAATGGTGTCGTGCAAATCACGATGAAAGATGAAGAAAACCGCAATACCTTTTCTCCCAGAATAGTTGAGGGATTATATGAATGTTTTGGTACAGTTGCTCAAAACAAAACTTATAAGGTAGTTATATTAACAGGTTATGGAAATTATTTCTGTTCGGGAGGAACAAAAGAAGAGTTAATCGGTATTTATAAAAAAGAAATTAAATTTAATGATTTAGATTTTTTTAGGATAGCACTAGATTGTGAAATACCAGTAATTTCAGCTATGCAAGGCCATAGTATTGGTGGGGGTTTGGTTTTTGGATTGTACGCAGATTTAGTTGTGTTAAGTCAAGAAAGTATTTACACAACTAATTTTATGAAGTATGGTTTTACTCCTGGCCTGGGATGCACATTTATTGTTCCTGAGAAATTAGGCGCGATAGGGTTAGAAATGATGTACACCGCCAAAAACTATCGAGGGCAAGAGTTAGCTCAACGGGGTGTTTCTTTTCCAGTTGTACCAAGAAAAGAGGTGCTAAAAGTTGCTAAAAAGATAGCTGATGAAATTGCGGAAAAACCAAGATTATCTTTAATAACTTTAAAAGAACATTTCAGAACAGAAATCGATAAAAAGCTGCCTGAATTTATAGACAAAGAACTGGCTATGCATAAAATAACTTTTCATCAACCAGAGGTAGCCAGTCGGATTGAAAAACTTTTTGGCAACACAACAATGGCAAGCAGTAACTCTCAAAGTTCAACTCAAGAACTTGTAAGAGAGGAAATACGAGCAGATTCATTGAATTATCAACCATTTCAGTTAAAGATATCTAGTTATGGTTTGTTAGATAATTTGACTTTGGCTCCTATGAAGAGGCAAATTCCAGGAGCAAATGAAGTCGAAGTCCAAATCAAATCAGTACCAGTTAATTTTCGAGATGTACTTAATGTCTTTGGTATGCTTCAAGAGCATAACGCAAAAAACTTGGGCATTAGTAATGCTGAAAGCATGACTTTTGGTTTTGAAGGTGTAGGTACAGTGGTAGCTGTGGGTGCAGGTGTATCTGAGTGGCAAGTTGGCAATGAAGTATTAGTCATAGGATTGCATGATGCCTTCAGTAGCTTTGTAATTTGCTCGCCAAATAACCTGGTAGCTAAACCAGATAATATCAATACAATAGAAGCTGCTACTATTCCTATAACCTTTTTTACTGCATATCACGGTTTGCATAACTTAGCTAAAGTTAATTCAGGGGAACGAGTGCTAATTCATGCTGCTTCAGGTGGCACTGGACAAGCTGCAGTTCAATTAGCTAAGTTTTTTGGAGCAGAAGTATTTGCTACGACAAGTCCACATAAGATGGATTTTCTCCGGAAACAGGGTATAAAATATGTGATGAACTCTCGAACTACGGAGTTTGCAGATGAGGTAATGGCAATTACTGAAGGACGTGGGATAGATGTTATTTTCAATAGTCTAACTCATGGAGAATATATCCCCAAAAATATAGATATTCTTGCTTCAGGAGGACGATATGTTGAAATTGGCAAGGTTAATATTTGGACTCACGATCAAGTTTATCGGAAGCGTTCTGATATAAAATATTTTCCATTCGATCTAGGGGAAGAATTTGCTAAAAATAATCAATTGTATTCTCAAATCTGGGAAAACTTAGGTCAATATTTTGAGCAAAATCATCTACATCCGTTGCCATATAAAGAATTTTCCATAGAAGATGTTATAGAAGCCTTTTACTATCTACGACGCAGCAAGCATTTCGGCAGGGTAGTAGTAGCTATGCCACAGTCATATTCTGGACAAAAAGATGTTTATCAGCTATCTAGTAAAGACCAAATGAGCAACCAGGAAGATATATTAATTAAATTACAATCAGGTCAAGTTTCCTTGGAAAATGCGGAACAACTATTACTAGGAAACACGGAAAAAGATATGCAAGAAAAACCTGTAGAACAGAATAAAATAGATGATATTCAAAACAATATAAACAATATTATGATTAATAATAACAATCCAGAGGACATATTATCTCTAATTAGTTCAGGAGAAATGTCTTTAGAAACAGCAGAAAAATTATTATTAGAAGAAGTAGTAGAGCCAGAAAAGAAAACAGAGATTAATGAGTTTAATCCTGGTCAGAAAGATATTGCAATTATAGGAATGTCATGCCGATATCCAGGAGCAAAAAACTGGAGAGAATTTTGGGATAATTTAAAGAATGGAGTTGATAGTGTAACAGAGGCTCCCCCCGGAAGATGGGAAGAAAATGATTGGTATCATCCAGACCCAGAGCATCCAGGTACTTCCTACAGTAAATGCGCTGGGTTTTTAGCAGAAATTGATAAATTCGATCCTTTATTTTTTCAGATTTCTCCAGGGGAAGCTAAGTTCATTGAGCCTCAACAAAGAATATTTTTAGAAGAAGCTTACCACGCCATTGAGGATGCTGGATATGCACCAGATACTCTCAAGGGAAAACAATGGGGAGTCTTTGTGGGTGCAGGTAACAACGGTTATTATAACAAGTTATTGTCAATGTCAGGATTAGATGCTCATCGACTGTCATTGACCGGAAATCTGCTGTCAGTTATACCAGCAAGAATAGCCTATTTCTTAGACCTAAAAGGGCCAGTGCTAGCTGTTGATACTTCTTGTTCTTCTTCTTTGGTGGCAATAAATCAAGCTTGCGATAGTATTAAAAAGGGAGAGAGTGAGGTAGCGATCGCTGGTGGTGTTTGTATTTTACCAAGCTCTGACTTTCAGGTAGTATCAAGTCAGTTTCAAATGGTATCTCCTGACGGTCGTTGTAAAACCTTCGATTCTTCAGCATCGGGTACAACTTGGAGCGAAGGTTGTGGTGTAGTATT